>JAXDMI010000955.1:0-4107 GCA_034666145.1 Myxococcales bacterium
GAGATCTTGCTCTACAACGTCTTCAACAAGGGCCTTCGCATCGTGTCTCGCTCCGACGAGGACACGATGCTCGTCTTCCAGCCGGACGGCGGCGTGCACGAGATCAGCAATCCCAAAAAGGGAGATCCCATTCTCACGAATGCCCGTGTCGCGAAGCTCGCAGACGCCGCGCAGAAGCTCCGCGGTATCTTTCCCAAGGATCGTCCGCTCGATATCGAATGGGTATTACGCGGCGAGGAGGTCTTCATCGTGCAGTCGCGTCCGTACATGGGTGGCCCCGCTGCGCTGGGAAGCTCTCCTCGCCCGGCGCCGTGAGGTGAAGGCAGCCGCCCACATGGGTGACGCCGGTGTGTCGCGCACCGCGTCGTCGGCGGCCATCGATGCATGGCGGCCTCACGTCGGCCGTCGAACGGGTCAATGCAGCTTCGTCTTTCGCTTCCCGTCGGAGTCCTCGGCGTCGCGTGCGTCTTGTCCGCTCCCCGCATCGCGGCCGCAGATGGGCAGCCGACGGTGCGACGTCTGCATGATCTCGTGGTCATGACGCCCTCGCCCACGCAGGCGCCTCCTCCGGGGTTGCGCTTGCGGACGATGGTGCGCCCGGCGGACCGGCTCTGGATCGGCGTCGACGTGCCGAGCTACGTCCCGATGGAGCTCGGAGACCTCGATCTCGAGCTGCTCGACGCGCGACCCGGCGGGGGTTGGGTCGCGACGTATCGCGAGCGCTTCGAGACCTGTTACGCGCGCGGCGAGAACGCGAACTGCCACAGCCTCGTGAAAATCTTCGACCGCTCCAACAACGAGACCGTCTCGCTGGCGCTCGATTCCTTCTTGTCGCGTCGCGATCGGCTCGAAGTGCAAGACGTCCGATATGTGGAGGACGCCGGGGAGGGCACGCTCTATTTCAATGAAGCTTGCCAGTCCTATTCGAATGAGGCCGGCGGCAAGTGCTCCTCGCTGGTGGCGCTGGATCCCGTGGCGAAGAAGGTGCGCTGGCGAACGGGGCCGCTGGTCTCCAACAATGCCTTCGTCGTGACTGGCAATTACGTCGTCGCGGCCTATGGATTCACCGGCGAGCCGGCCTCGATTCGCGTCGTGCGCAGGAAGGACGGCAAGGTCATGGACCGCCAGCCGCTCGAGAAGACGAACTTCGAGATGACCACGCGGGGCGACCTCCTCTCGGTCGAGATGTACTCGACGGCGGGCCGCGCGAGCTTCCGGATGTCCGGCTTCGACGGCGACGCGCCCAAGCTCGTCGCGCTGCCGACCACGCGTCCGGACCCGAACGACAAGCCGAAGCCGTACGACCCGCCGCTGTTCCACACTGCGCGCTCGCGGCTTTAGAACGCGTCGGCTCAGATCGCCTTCCCCGGATTCAAGATGCCGCGTGGGTCGAACGCCGCCTTGATCTTGCCCATGAGCGCGCGCTCCGCCTCGCCGACCATCGCCGTCAGGTAGTCGCGCTTCAGCGAGCCGACGCCGTGCTCGCCGGTGATCGATCCGCCGAGGGCGATGGCGGCGCGCACGATCTCGTCGAACGCCGCATAGGCGTTCGCTGAGGAGCCCTCGTCCTTCGCGTCGAACACGATGGTGGGATGCAGGTTCCCGTCGCCCGCGTGGCCGAACGTTCCAATGACGAGCCCGCGCGCGGCGCCGATCTCGGTGATGCGCGCGATCATCGCGGGGATGGCCGGCTTTGGCACGGCGACGTCGTCGAGCAACGTCGTGCCCTTCTTCTCCAGAGCCGGAAGCGCCATGCGACGCGCCGTCAGCAGGAGGCGGCCCTCTTCGACATCCTGCGTGCACAGAACGCTCACCGCCTCGCGTCGCTTGCAGATCGCCTCGCACTCCGCGATCGCCGCTGCTGCATCGCTCGCGTCGCTCTGGACGAGCACGAGCGCCGCCGCGTCCACGTCGAGGTCCATGTGCGTCAACTCCTCGACCGCGCGCACCGTCGTGCGATCCATGATCTCGAGGAGCGAGAGATCCACGCGTGCATCCATTTCGACCACCGCCTCCGCCGCTCGCTCGAGCGTGCCGAAGAACGCGACCATCGTGCTCGGAGCGCGCGGCGCACGGAGGAGGCGCATCGTGGCCTCGACGATGACGCCCAACGTTCCTTCCGAGCCGACGAGGAGGCGCGTGAGATCGAGACCCGCCACGTTCTTCTTGGTCAGGGACCCCGAGCGAATGCGCGAGCCGTCCGCGAGCACGACGTCCAGCGCCGCCACGTGATCGCCGGTGACCCCATATTTCAGGCAGCACGAGCCGCCTGCGTTCGTTGCGATGTTGCCGCCGATGGTCGAGATCTCGCGGCTCGCGGGATCGGGCGCGTAGTACAGGCCACGCGCGGCGGCCTCCTTCGCGAGCGTCGCGTTGAGCACGCCTGGCTCGACCACCGCGATGCGCATGGCGTCGTCGATGCGGACGATCCGATCGAGCCCAGCGACGGACAGCAGGATGCAACCGTCCACCGCGTTCGCGCCGCCCGCGAGGCCGGTGCCGGCCCCGCGCGTGACCACCGGGATGCAGCGCATGTTCGCGAACCGCAGCGTCGCCACGACGTCCTCGACGTTGCGCGCGCGCACCAGCGCGACCGGCGCACCCACCGGCGCGAGCGGCGCTTGATCGCGCGCGTACGAAGCGACGACGTCGGGGTCGGTCACGAGCGCGGACGATCCCCCGAGCGCGTCGCCCAGCGCCTTGACCCAGGACGTCATGAGCGCCGTGCTCGGTAGAACGTTCGAATGTGATCGGTGACGAGATCGCGCGCGCGCTTCCCTCGCCCTCCTGCCACCGCCTTCAGGATCGCGTCGTGCTCCTTCGCGAGCTTCGCCATCGCCCTCTTCGGATTCGGCTCGCGTTGCAACGCCTCGCCGAGATGGCTGCCGATCGCCGACCGCAGCACGCCCATCACCAGCGGGAACGCCGCGTTTCCCGCGGCGCTCGCGAGTGAACGGTGAAAGAGCAGATCGGCCGCGCGGAACTCTTCGATCTCGATACCGCGTGCGCTCATGGTCTCGACCGCCGCGCGGGCCTCGTCGAACGCGCCTCCGCCGGGGGCCGATGCCATCTCGACGGCAGCGCCTTCGATGACGACGCGAAGCTCCACCAGATCGTCGAGCGGGACCTGTCCGAGCCGGATCACGTTCTCCATCGCGACCGCAGCGGCACCGCTCAGCACCTCTTCGGTGGACACGCGCGGACGTCGCGTCGAGACCGTGTCACCGCCGGAGACGAGGCCCTGGGCCTGGAGGATGCGCAGCGCCTCGCGGACTGTCGAGCGGCCCACGCCGAGCTCCTGGGTGAGCTCCTTCTCGCTCGGGAGCTCCGCGCCGATGCGTACCTTCCCGGAGACGATCGCCTGCCTCAGCTGACGTGAAACGAGGAGACTCAGCGGCGCGCGCTCCTCGGGTCGCAGCACGAAGGCAGAGGCTGCTTTTCGAGCCACCATTGAGCCAAACTTAGCACCTTGACTGCTTGTCAGACAAGTGGTTCACCTCTGGACGAGAGTCGTTCTCACCAGGAGCCCAGCCATGAACTTCGACCCGTCGACCAGCGCCATCCTGCTCATCGAGTACCAGAACGAGTTCACCTCCAAGGGCGGCGCGCTCCACGACGCCGTGAAGGACGTGATGGCCGAGACGAACATGCTCGCCAACACCGTGAACCTGGTGAAGGCCGCGCGGACGAAGGGCATTCCGATCATGCACGCGCCGATCACGTTCGCGGCCGGCTACGGGGAGCTGACGCGCCATCCGTACGGCATCCTCAAGGGCGTCGTCGACGGCAAGGCGTTCGTCAAAGGGACGTGGGGAGCCGCCATCGTCGACGAGCTCGCGCCCGTCGAAGGCGACATCGTCATCGAGGGCAAGCGCGGGCTCGATACGTTCGCGAGCACCAACCTCGACTTCATCCTCCGCAGCAAAGGCGTGAAGACGCTGGTCCTCGGCGGCTTCCTCACGAACTGCTGCGTCGAGTCGACGATGCGCACCGCGTACGAGCACGGCTTCGACGTCGTCACGCTCGTCGACTGCGTCGCCGGCGCCTCGATCGAGGAGCACAAGAACGCGATCAAGTACGACTACCCGATGTTCTCGCAGCCGATGC
>JAXDMI010000956.1:0-17675 GCA_034666145.1 Myxococcales bacterium
GCGCAGTTCCCGTGGGCATCGTGAGCCCGACGAGCGCCGCAATCCCCGGCACGTAGCGATCGCGACCGGCATAGAGAAAGTCGTAGCGAGCGCTGACGTTGGCATCGCCGAAGCCGCCGCCGACCTCGGCGTTCCCGCGCGTGGTCCGTCGCGTCTCGACGAGCGGGAGCTGCGCGGCGACCTGCATGCGATCGAGGACGGGTAACCGCCAGGCGCCGATCAAGTCCTGCTCGAAGTCCTGCTCCGAGGAACCGGACGGCGGCGTCGAGTAGTGCCCGTTCGACTCGAACGTTCCGAACGCGTGCGCCGCGCGGAGCTGCACCGCCACCAGCGCGTCCTCGTGGACGGCGAGACGACCAGGCGTCACAGCGCCGGAGCCCGCGCAGCACGCCTGCGCCCACGCGCGATCGCTCGCGGTGATCACCGCGAAGACCGTCATGAACGAGAGCGCGCTGCGCTTGGCCAGATCAGTGAATGTCGAACTGCGGCGCGACATGGTCGCTCGTGGACCCGCCGATGGTGGTGCGGATCTCCCAGAGGCCCGCCATGAAGAGGTTCACGTTGGTGACGGTATAGCTGCCGGGCTCGGGGCCGGGCTCGACGGACGGCTTCACGGACGTTCCGTGTCCCATCGCGGGCATCCACGGCACGACGTCGAGCTGGAGGCCGGAGACCGGGGTGTCGTCCGCGACCTTCGTGACGACGAGACGAAGCGTGTTCACGCCACGGGACGGCGCAGCATCGGGTGCACTATGCAACGAGATCCGGTAGCTCCCGCCATCGCTGGTCACGACGGCGGCGGCGGTCGCGGAGATGGTGCCCGTGTCGGCCGCGCCGGCACTGCTGCAGCCGGTCGACAGCCCCGCTGCGCCGAGAGCCAGCACCCCGACCAACCCCATGAACGCCCACGAAAACCGCGATTTCATGACTGATGAGCAAGTCTAGTCCGCGGGATGGGAGTGCGCCCCGCGTCATATCGTCGCGGGGTGATCGACGGCAGGTTTACAAGTTGTGCACTTTCGCAGAAACGCCGCGAGATTCAGCGGCTGCTCGGGTACTTCGAGAGCTTTCGCTGGAGGCTGCGACGATGCAGGCCGAGCAAGCGCGCCGCCTGCGAGATGTTGCCGCCGCAATCGGTGAGCACGCGATGGATGTGCTCCCACTCCGCGCGCGCGAGCGACGGGACGTTCTTCGGCTCGAGCGCCTCGAGCGGCGCCGGCGGATCGTTGGCGGGACGCTTCGCGCGCTCGAACGCCGCGAGCACGTCGTCGACGTCAGCCGGCTTCGTCAGGTAGTGCGTCGCGCCGAGACGCACGGCTTCGAGCGCGGTGGCGATGCTGCCGTACCCGGTGAGCACCACGATGTTGGTCATCGCATCGATGGCCTTGAGCTCGCGCACCACGTCGAGGCCGGAGATGCCCGGCATGCGCAGATCGACGACCGCGTACTCGGGGCTCTCCTTCTTCGCGAGGACGATGGCCGACTCGCCGTCCTTGGCGCCTTGCGCCTCGAAGTCACGCGCCTGGAACGCGCGCACGAGGCGACTGCGGAACGTCTCGTCGTCGTCGACGACGAGCACGGACGCGGATGCCGATGCGGGCGCGGCGCCAGTGCCGGCGTTGCTCACGACGTCGCTCCAGCGGAGGCCTCGAGGTTCGCGGTGACGGGCAGCTCCAGCGTCACGCGCGAGCCTTTGCCTTCCTCGGACGAGAACACGAGCTGCCCGCCGTAGCGATCGGCGAACGCACGCGCGAGGAAGAGGCCGAGACCCATCCCCTGCCCCGGCGGCTTGGTGGTGAAGAACGGCTCGCCCACGCGATCGAGGTCGGCGCGCGCGACGCCATGACCGCGATCGACCACGGTGAAACGCACCGCGCTGCCGACGAGGTCGGAGACGAGCACCACCGGCGTGCCGCCGTCAGGCGTCGCGTGAAGTGCATTCTGCACGAGATTCGAGAGCACCTGCACGAGGCCCTCGAGCGGCGCTTCGAATGACGCTTCCTCGAGCTGCACGTCGACCCCGGAGAGCGCGGCGTCGCCCATGCGATCGCGGAGGGCCGCGAGCACCGCGGTGGTGGTGGTCGGCGCGGGCAGCTCGCCGATCGACTGACCGGCGCTGGCGCTCATGCGGCTGACGATGGCGCGGCAGCGTTCGAGCTCGTCGCGGATGAGACGCGCGTCGGCCACTGCCTCGTCGGGAGCACTGTGGATCGATCGCTCGAGCTCCTTCGCGGCGATGGCGATCGTGCCGAGCGGGGTCCCGAGCTCGTGGGCGGCGCCCGCTGCGAGCGTGCTGAGCGACGCGAGCTTCTCGTTGCGAGCAGCGAGGCGCTGCGTGCGGAGCAGCTCGACCTCGCGCGCGCGGAGAGCGCCCGAAACACGCGTCACGAAGTACGCGATGAGCGACGCAGCGATGGTCAGCGCGAACCACATGCCCTGGAGGTGGACCGAGAACGCCGTGCCGCTGTGATGGGCGTGCTCCATGGCGGGCACGTTGACGTGCTGGAAGAAGAGCGTCGCGTAGGAGAGCACCGAGAGCACCACCACCAGCGCGGCCCAGCGCATGCCGAGCGCAACGGCAGCGATCGTGACGTGAACGAGATAGAACACGCTGAACGGGTTCGCGGGGCCACCCGAGAAGTAGAGGAGCGCCGTGAGCAGCAGCGTATCGAGCACGAACACGGCGCCGAGCACGCTCTGCTGCGGATCGCGGCGCTTGCGTGACCAGAGATCGAGCGCGAGGTTCGAAGCGCCGGACGCCGCCACCACCGCGGCCAGCGCAGCGATGGGCACGTCGACCGCGAGCACGTAGCGCGCGGCGACGACCGTGACGGCCTGCGCGAGGAAGAACCCCCAGCGCAGGCGCACCAGCCAGGTCAGCGTGATGGCGGTGGCCGAGCGCTCGACCAGGCCGGACTTTACCTTCGCGGCCTCGGCATCGGGCACGGCAGCCAGCGTACGCGTACGAACGGCGACGTCGCTCACGGACGAAGAGTAGCGCGCGACGCGGACGGAAAGTAGGCTGCGCGCCGTGCTCTTCGAAGATGCCGCGCGGGACGTCGCCGGCCGTTATCACGCGCGGCCCGCACATTATTACGTGCGCTCGAAGCTGAGCATGGACCCGGTGGGCCGCGCGCTGCACGGCCTCGGGGAAAAAGAGCACTTCGGCAGCGTGGTGGACGTGGCCTCGGGGCGTGGGCAGTTCGGGCTCTTGCTGCGCATCGCGGGGCTCTGTGACGGCCTCGTGGGGTTCGATTGGGACGCCGGCAAGGTCACGAATGCCAACGCCGCGGCGGCGGGTTGGGACGACGTGCGCTTCGAGCAGGGCGACGTGCGCGAGGTGGAGATCCCGCGGAGCGACACGGTGCTCTTGATCGACATCCTCCATTACCTCACCGTGCCCGAGCAAGACGCGCTCCTCGTACGCGCCGCGCGGGCGGCTCGCCGGCAGGTGATCGTCCGCGACGTCGATCCCGATCGCGGCGCGACGAGCGTGCTCACGCAGAGCTGGGAGTGGGTGACGACGACGCTCGGCTACAACCGAGGCGCGCGCGTCGCGCCCCGATCGTTCGCGGAGATAACGAGCGTGCTCGAGGCGGAAGGCCTGACGGTGTCGCGCGAGCTGTGCTCGGCGAAGGGCATGTCGAACGTGCTGCTCCTCGCGCGACGCTGAGCGGTTACTCGCGTGCGCCCAGCAGCACGCCGCGCTCTCCGAGATCGGCGAGGAGCCGCGCTGCGCCGCCGAGGACCGCGTCGTCCATCGCATGACCCGATGCCGCGCACGCCTCCACCATCGCCTGCGCGAGCGGACGCCCCGCAAAGAGTCGCTCGAGGATCTCCGATGCGAGCGGCGTCAGCTCGAGATAGCGCACCGCATGCTGCGCATCGCGATACACGAGGAGATGAACGGGGCGTCTCGCAGGCTCCTCGCCGCGACGCTCGTGCACCGCCCATGCGAGATGCACGATGACACGCGGATCGCCGAACACCAGCGCGCGATCGGCGGTGACGTCGGCCAGCGGCGGCGGCGCCGGCGGACGCGGCGCGACGCCGATCGTGAAGTCGACGAGCTCGAGCTCCGCGTGATCGGGCAGCCACGGTGGGATGCGTGTATCTTCTCTCCATCGCGGCGCTGCCCACGCAAGCAGCTCGGCAGGCACGTCACGCAGATGCGGCGTTCGCGGTCCTTGCGCCGCGAGGAAGCCCGCCACCGCGCGGTCGAATTCGCCCGGCACGTGCGCATCGAGACGGGCGCGCGTCTGCTCGAGCATCGTGCCGACCACGTTCACGACGTTGTGGCGGACGAGCTGTCGATAGAGCCCGAGCCTGCGCGGCGAAGCGAGCATCGCCTCCGCGTCTTCGCCCTCGACGCCGTGCTTCGCGAGATACGCGGAGAGGTCGCTGGCGAGCGCCTCCTCGGAGTCACCGAAGCACGCGTCCGCGATCAGCGCATGGAGTCGCTCGACGCTCATGCCGCGCGCCTCATGCGACCTTCGCGGCGGAGGTCGCCCGCATCCAGATCGCCTTGATTTTAGCGACTTCCGCGAGCAGATCGGCCAGCGGCGGGATCGCCTGATCGCGCTCGAGGAGCACCGGCACCGGGCCCGTCTTCACGAGCGTGCGCTCGAGCAGTGCCAGCACGTCGTCGCAGCAATCGGAGCCGTGCGTGTCGACGATGAGCTTGCCCTGCTTGTCGGCGTCGTCGCGCGGGACGTCACCGGCCTTCCAGGGACCGTCGCTGAACCAGTCGTGACCAGCGACATGCATCTGCACGACGCGCGCGAGCGGCGCCGTTCGCATCCACTCGTCGACGTCGAAGCCGAAGTTGTTGGCGTTCACGTACGCGTTGTTCACGTCGAGCATCAGCCCACAGTCCGCCGCCTCGCAGACGCGCGCGAGGAACTCCGCCTCGCCCATCTCGCGCTTGCCGGGATGGAGGTACGAGCTGACGTTCTCGATCGCGAGCGGCCTGCCGATGGCGTCCTGCGCGCGCTTGATCCGATCCGCGATGCGCACCACCTCTTCCTTCTTGAAGGGGATCGGCAAGAGATCGTGCAGCGCGACGCCGCCGTACGTGCTGAAGCACAGGTGATCGGAGTGCCACGGGCTCTTCACGCGCTCGATGAATTCGGCGAGGCCCTTCAGGTAGTCCTCGCGAAGCGGATCCACGCCGCCGATGCTCATGGTGAGGCCATGCGTGACGATCGGCCAGAGCTCGCGGGCGCGCTCGAGCGCCTCGTCGTAGTAGCCGCCGCGGCCCATGTAGTTCTCGGGCGAGATCTCGACGAAGTCGAGCTCGGGCTTCTCTGCCAGGAGCTCGTCGACGAACTCCCACCGCAGGCCGAGGCCGACGCCGTTGATGCTGCTCTTTGCGCCGGCGGTGCTCACGGAGCTCTCGATGGAATAGCAAAGGGCCGAAGGAAAATCCCTTCGACCCTTCGCTCCGTCACGTGCGCAATGCACGTGCTCGCGCTCGGATCACTTCTTCGCGCTGCAGGTTCCCGCGCCGCAGCTACCCGATCCGCCCTTCTTGGCGGGCGGCGTGGCGGGGGTTGCCGGCTTCTTGCCGGTGGTCGAGGCGGGCGCCGGCGTACCGGTCGCTGCCTTCGCGTCAGCGGGCGTCGACGCAGCGGGCGTCGTCGCCGCGGGCGTCGCCGCAGCAGGCGTCGCGGCAGCGGCTGCACCGCCGGCCGCGCTCGTGTCGGCGGGCTTCGCATCGCCGCCAGCGGCAGCAGAGCAAGCCGCTTCGCCGGCCTTGTGGTCCTTGCCGGCGCCGCAGTGGCTCGCGCCGTCCGCGGCCTTCTCGGTCGCGCCGTTGACCTCGTTCGCGTTGACCGGGGTCTTCGGATCACCGCCGCACGCAGGCGTCAGAGAAAGCATCACACCCGTACCGAGGACGGCCAGCGCCCCCGCAATCGTCTCGAGACTCAGATTCGGTCGCATCCCTCTCACTCCTTGCTTGTGATGACTAAGCCGCACGGAACCGTATCACGGCTGCGGATTTGCACGCAGATCGAGCGTTATGTCGGCCGTCTCGGCCACCTTGGTGCCCAGCAAATTGAAGGCACCTTTCGCGATCTTGCCGAAGCCGTCGCGAGGCTTGACGTCGTGATCGGCGAGGGTGGCGCGCACGGGCTTCTTCGTCTTGATGGTGAGGAGCTTCGGCTTGTCCGGCGCGCTGCCCGGCGCGTAATGAAACGCGACGTCGACGTCGGCATCGCGGTCGACCTTGTGGCCGTGGATGAGGAGCTCGCCCTTCGTGGTGGCAGAGACGGTGCGGACCTCGTCGTCGCCTTCCTTCGTCGCGGGGACCTTCGTGAGGTCGGTGGCGCTGAGGTTCTCGACCGAACGGATCGCGTAGACGGCGTAGCGGTTGGCGGCCTTGACGTCGTCCGGGAGCTTGCCCTCTTCGCCGTCGGCGACCTCGAGCCACGTGCGCGCGTGTCCGGTTTGGGTCTTGTCCTTGTCGGCGTCGCCGAACGTCTTCGTGGAGAGCGTCGTGAGGTCGGCCTTCACCTCGCCGCGGGTGTTCGCGAGGTTCGTGAAGTCGACGTCGAGCGTGCCGGTCGCGGCCTCGGTGCCGGCCTTGATGTGCTCCTTCGGAGCCGGCATGTCGATCGACGTGGAGCTCTTCGGGTCGATCGCGAACTTCATCGTCTTCGCAGACGGCGCGACGGTCGACGGCGCGAGCGAGCTCGCGGCGGGAGCGAGGCTCGTCGCCTTCTTGTCGTCGCAGCCGATGGCAGCGATTCCGATGACGACGGCGATCGTGATGGCACGCTTCATTCCCCAGCCTCCTTGCCGGCTCTGCGGCCCGCGTACTCTACGCGGACTCCCCGCGATCGGTTTCGCTTTTCTGCCGCGTTTCGGCGTCGGCGCGCCTCCGAGACCGGATCCGCGCGGCCAGAGCGGGCGGCGCGACGAGCGTCGTCGCGAACACCGCGGCGACGAGGGCGGCATAGATCGCCGGTGAGAACAGCGGCGTGCCGCCAGGAGCGATGCGGGCTCCGGCATCGGCGAAGATGAGACCGACCTCGCCGCGCGGCATCATTCCGAGGCCGATGGTGAGGCGATCCGTACCTTTGCCACGTACGCCGAGACCCGATGCGAGCTTGCCGGCGATGGCGGTGACGACGAGGACCAGCGCGAGGATGATCGCGCTGCCGTCGAGGCCACCCAGCTTCACGTTCATGCCGGTGCGCACGAAGAACACCGGCGCGAAGACCGCCACGATCGGCGCGACGAAGCGCTCGATCTTGTGGACGCCGCTCCCCTCCTCGTCCGTGAACGCACGCACGCTGACGTCATCGAGGAGCAAGCCCGCCGCATACGCGCCGACGATGGCGGCGAGACCCGCGGCTGCGCTCGAGCCCGCGAGGAACAGGCACGCGGCGACCGAAATCGCGCCGAGGACGTGCGGCGCGCGCAGCACGGCAGCGACGCGATAGACCCGACCAAACGCCCACATGCCGACGGCGAGCGCGCCGACCACGAAGGCGATCGCGGTGCCGGCGATGCGTGCGAGCGTCGCGAGCTCCGGCGTGCTTCCGCCGGTCATGGCCACCGCGGAGACGACCGCGAGCACGATGAGGCCGAGCACATCGTCGATGACCGCAGCACCGAGGATGATCTTCGCCTCCTCGGTGCCGAGCGCTCCTGCGTCCTTGAGCACGCTCGCCGTGATCCCGACGCTCGTCGCGCACATCGTCGCGCCGATGAAGAGATGGACCGGCATCGGCGCCTCGGGGAGGAGCAGCCGGCTCGCGCCGATGCCGAGGATGCTGGGAAAGATCACGCCGAGCACGGCGACGGCACCGGCGCGCGAAGCGACCTTCGCCATCTCGCGCACGCTCGATTCGAGGCCGACCTGGAAGAGGAGCAACATCACGCCGAGCTCGGCGGCGAAGGCGATCTCGGGACCTCGGGCCACCTCGGCGAGGCCGGCCATCGGCAGATTCCCGAGCAGCACGCCGCACGCGAGCTCACCGAGCACGGCCGGCTGGCGAAGGCGCAATGCCGCTTCGCCGCCGAGCTTGGCGGCGAGGATCATGGCCGCCAGAGCGAGCCAAGTCTCCGCGGTTACGCCATGCTCCATCGCGACCATGCTAAGCGAACAGGTGTGAGCGTGCCCTCTTCCCTGCCCGTGGCGAAACGCCCGTCTGGCGCGTCCGGCGCGAATGCGTCGCATGCGGACGATGTCCTCGTCATCCCCGTCACGGGCATGACGTGCGCGGCATGCGCGAATCGCGTGGAGCGGGCGCTCGTGAAAGCGCCGGGCGTCACGAAGGCGGAGGTGAGCTTCGCGGCGCGCTCGGCGAAGGTCACGCTCGCCGATCCGAAGAAGGACCTCGCGAGCGCGCTCGATGCGATCCTCGGCGCCGGATACGAGCCCGCCGCGAATGCCGAGCAGATCCTCGCGCGTCGCGGCGCAGCCGAGGCCGCGAAGGCCGAGGCCGAGCAGCAGCGACGTGAGGCGGGACGCGCCATCCTCGCGCTCGCCATCGCGGCGCTCCAGATGGTCTTCGGCATGCCGTTCATGGCGCATGGATCGGTGCTCGCGCCCGGTATGGCCGGCCCCGCGATGCACCCGATGCTGCGGTGGGCGCTGCTCGTGTCGACGCTGGTCGTGATGTGGATCGCGCGCTCGTTCTTCGTGCGCGCGTGGGCGGCGTTGAAGGCACGCACTGCCGACATGAACACGCTCGTGGCGCTCGGCAGCGGCACCGCGTTCCTGTATTCGGCAGTCGCCACCATCTCGCCGTCCACGTTCGCGACCGATGCACGTCCGCCCGACGTGCACTTCGAGGCGGCGAGCTTCATCCTCGCTTTCGTGCTCCTCGGGCGCACGCTCGAGGCCCGCGCGCGTGCGCGCACGACGTCGGCGCAGACCGGCCTCCTCGCGCTCGTGCCCGCATTCGCGAAGCTCCTACGCGACGGCAAGGAGGTCCGCGTCCCGGCGAACGAGATCCGCGAGGGCGACGTCTTCGTGCTCAAGCCCGGAGCGCGCGCACCGGCCGACGGCGTGGTGGTCGACGGTGCTTCTCAGCTCGACGAGGCGCTGCTCACCGGCGAGAGCCGTCGCGTCGCGAAGCGCGGAGGCGATCCGATCCACGCCGGCACGCTCGCGGTGGACGGCGTGCTGCGCGCTCGGGCCGTGAAGACGGGGCGCGACACGCGCATCGCGCGCATCGCTGCGCTCGTCGAGGACGCGCAAGCAACGCGCGCGCCCGTGCAGCATCTCGCCGATCGCATCGCAGCGGTCTTTGCGCCGGGCATCGTGGTCATCGCGATGCTGTCGGCCGTTGCATGGTTCGTCTTCGGACCGGAGCCGAAGCTGGTGCACGCGATCACGACGTTCGTCACCGTCGTGGTCGTGTCGTGCCCGTGCGCGCTCGGTCTGGCGACGCCCACGGCGATCGCCACCGCCATCGGGCGCGCCGCGCAGCTCGGCATCCTGGTGCGCTCCGGCGACGCTCTCGAGCGCGCTGCGAACGTCGACACGGTGGCCCTAGACAAGACCGGCACGCTCACCGAGGGCGAGCCGACCGTGCTGGGCTTCGTCGTGATCGGCGACGCCGTCGAGGACGACGTGCTGCGGCTCGCAGCGGCGGTCGAGAGCGGCAGCGAGCATCCCGTGGGCGAGGCCATCGTGGCCGAGGCGGAGGCCCGAAGCATCACGGTGCCTGCCATCACCGGGTTCGTGGCGACGGCCGGCGCAGGTGCGCGCGCCGAGGTCGAGGGTCATGACGTGCGCGTCGGCGCGATGGCCTGGCTCGAGCGCGAAGGCGTCACGATGCCCGACGGCGGCACGCCCGACGCCGCGTTCGGCGTGGCCGTGGACGGCGTGCTGCGCGGACACGCCATGGTCGCCGATGCGCTCCGCGACGAAGCGACGTCCGCGGTGGCTCGTCTGAAGGCGATGGGCGTGCACGTCGTGGTGCTCACCGGCGATCGCGAAGAGGTGGCGCGAGCGGTCGGCGCTGCACTCCACGTGGAAGACGTGCGCAGCGAGCTCGGCCCCGAAGACAAGCTCGCTGCTCTCGACGAGCTCGCGAAGGAGGGACGGCGCGTCGCGATGTGCGGCGACGGCGTCAACGACGCCCCGGCGCTGGCGCGCGCGTATGTCGGCATCGCCATCGGCAGCGGCACCGACGTCGCCGCCGACGCGAGTGACATCACGCTCCTCACCGGCGGCGTCGCTCGCCTCCCGGATACGCTCGAGCTCGCGAGGCGCACGATGCGCGTGGTCCGCCAGAACCTCGCCTGGGCCTTCGCCTACAACATCGCGCTCGTCCCGATCGCCGCGGGCGTGCTCGTCCCTTTCATCGGGTACCGCATGCCCCCGGTGCTGGCCTCGGCGGCCATGGCCCTCTCCAGCATCAGCGTCGTGCTGAGCTCGTTGCGGCTACGTCGCTTCGAGCCCTCGCCCTGATCTACAATCAGCGTCGATGCTGAACGTGGTCGACGCCGTCACCACCCACCGGGTGTGTCCGTGCGATTGCTTCACGACGCTCTCCCCCGCCGACCGGCTCGCCGGAATACGTGCAGTCTACAAGCTCGACGACGCGCTCCGCGGCTGGGGCTACACGCCGATGTACGACGTCCACGGCGACCGCTTGTGGCGCGAGGCGCAGCAGAAGAACGACCAGCGCTATCGCGGCGTCGCGGTGCGCTTCGGCGAGTGCATCTATCGACGCCTGGTGGGCAGCCTGCTCCATGAGTGCATCCACGCGTTCTGTGGCGACGTGACGAAGGCCAACTACGGCGTCTTGTTCGGGCTGCCGTACGCAGTGCCCAGCGAGATCCCGGAGAAGGACGAAGAGGCGTTCCTCGACGCCTTCAACTTCGGCGAGGCTCGCGCCTGGGTCGGGGTGTGGATCGTGGGCCGCCGCATGTTCGGGCTCGACTGGGACCTCCGCACCGCGCGCGACATCGGCACGTACTGCTTCGTCGGCGGCAACGCGCTCGTGCCGGCCATCGCCGGCTATCGGCCGGTCGCGCACATCGATCGCCAGCACCACCCCGAGCGCTACTACGCGAAGGGGCGCAAGATCGAGGAGCGCGCGCGCGCGTGGTTCGAGGCCGACGGCAACCTCGACGCGCTCGTCGCGCGCATCGAAGAAGCAGCGGCGATCGGCGAGAAGAAGCGGCCTCGCAAGTACCCCGACCCGCAGGCCATCGCCGCCGCGCCGCCGAAGAAGATCGGCCGCAACGAGCCATGCGTGTGCGGCAGCGCGAAGAAGTTCAAGGACTGCTGCGCAGAAGCCGAAACCCTCGGCCACTTCCTCCCGTCGATCGCGCGCTAGCGCGTCGCCGCGAGCGCGACGTCCATGCGCCGGATCGCCTCGCGCACCTCGCGCTCCTCGTGCTGCGCGAAGCCGATGCGGAGGAACGGCCGGCTCTTCCCGTCGAAGGCGAACTGGCGCGCCGGCTGGAGCACGAGCCCGGTCTTCTCGGCCTGCGCCGCCCACGCATCGACCGAGACGTCGCCCGCAACGCGCGTCCAGATCGCGGTGCCGCCGCTGGGCAGCTTGAACGACAGCACCGATCGGAAGCGGCTCTCGAGGAGCTGCGCGAGCCGCTCGCGTCGCTCGGCGTAGATCCGTTTGGCGCGCCGGATGTGCCGCTGGATCTCGCCTTCTTCGAGGAGGTCGGCGACTGCGGTCTCGAGGAGATGATCGCCCTGCCGATCGACGACGCGCCGCATGGCGGCGAGGCGCGTCGCGAGCGGCTCCGGCGCGACGACGAACCCGATGCGCATCCCGGGCGCGAGCACCTTCGACAGCGTGCCGAGGTAGACGACCACGCCGTGCACGTCCGCGCTCGCGAGCGGGAGCACGGGACGGCCCTCGTAGTGGAACTCGTGATCGTAGTCATCCTCGAGGACGAAGAGCCGCCGCTCGCGCGCGATCTCGAGAAGACGAAGCCGCCGCGCCGGAGCGAGTGTCACGGTGGTCGGGAACTGATGGTGCGGCGTCACGTACACGCCGCGCACGCGCTGCTCGATGCAGAGCTGCTCGAGCGCATCGACGTCGATGCCATTCGCGTCGACGGGCAGCGGCACGAGACGCGCGCCAGCCGCCCGCAGCGCCTCCCACGCGGGCCGATAGCCGAGCGCCTCCACCGCGACGACGTCGCCGGGCGAGACGAGCGTGCGCGCCGCGAGGTCGATCCCCATCTGACTGCCGCGCGTGACGAGGACGTTCTCGGCGCGCGCCGCGACGCCGCGCGTCGCCGCCACCATGCTGGCGAGCGCGCTGCGTAGCGCCGGCGGTCCTGCGGGATCGCCATACGACAGCACCTCGACGGCGCGGCGCTTGAGGACGCGTCGCACCGCTCGGGCGAGCTCCGCTGCCGGCACGAGTCGCACGTCGGGGATGCCGCCGCCCAGCGAGAGCGGACCTTCGAGCGATTTCGACGAAGGCACCGGGAGCGGCGCCGCGGGAGGCAACGGCGAGACGCGCGGCGCTCCCAGATCGAAGCCGACGCGCGGAGCGATCTCGCGCGCCACCGCGGCCTGTGCGGAGAAGCGGCGGGGCGCGACGTCGGGGATCTGCTTCGACACGAACGTGCCGTGCGCCTCCTCGCTGGTGATCCATCCTTCGGCGACGAGCTCGCGATAGGCGGCGAGCACCGTGTTGCGGTGGACGCTGAGCGAGGTGGCGAGCGTGCGGGAGCCGGGCAATGCATCCCCGGCGCGCAAGCGACCGCGGCGGATGTCGTCGGAGATCGCTCGCGCGATGCGGAGGAAGGTCGGCCCACTGGCGGCGCGTGCGCTCGGATCGCGAGGCACCGCGTCGACGTCGAACGTGACGGTCCATGCGCTCATTGCCTATGGTCTAGCAGAATTCACGAATCTGGACCTTTTCGAGGTACCACCCGCGCGCGATGATTCCGGCATGCAGACGCGCGAAGACGAAGACGAAGGACGCGCGCTCCTCGCTCGCGCGGCGGTGCTGAGCCTCGCCGTGGTCGCCGCGGATGGGACGCCGGCACTGCGCACGGTCCAGCCGCTTCTCGGCCACGGCCACGGCCGCGACGACGGCCAGCTGCTCGTTCGCCTCGTCGGCGGAGGATCCTTCGCGGGTCTCGAGGGACGCGTGGTGGTGGGCGCGCACGAGCTCGTCGTGTCGATCGACGACACGACGTACGGCATCACCGCGCAGGCGGAGGGCACGCTCGAGCCCGTGCCCGGCGACGGCGCGAGCTGCGTCGCGCGCGTGAGCATCGAGCGCGTGACCAGCGTCGCGGCGCTCGGTCAGCATCACGCTATCGACGAACGCCAGCGCGTCCTCCATCGCCTTTGGCGTCGCGGCCGGCCCGGCGACGTGAGCGCCGTCGCGCTGCTCCTCGCGCGCTTCCCGGAGCTGGGGACCCCGACGTTCCTCAGGCCGCGCGCCGATCTCGACGAGCGCGGTCTCCGCCTCCAGTGCGGGCTGGCCGATCACGAGCTCGACGACGTCCTCGATCTCCTCTGTGGTCTCTACTGGCTCAGCGACGTCCCGCGCGGCGACATCCGCGCCGCCGTGCTGTCGTCGACCGCGATCGTGGCGGCGCGCGACCCAGGCTCGAACCGCATCGCTGCCTTCGCCCGCGCGGTCTCCGACGGCAAATGTGCCTGGATTTACGATGTCGTCGTCGCCGATCACCTGCGCGGCAGCCACGTCGGCTCGGCGATCATGGAGGTGCTCCTCGACCATCCATCGGTCCGCCACGTCCGCCACGTGCGCCTCACCACGCGCGACGCGATGCCGTTCTATCGCCGCCTCGGCTTCCGCGATCTCGCTGAGGCCCCGCGCTACGCGTGGACGTCGACCGAGATGATTCGCGCCGGCAGCGCGTCGCTCCGCAGCTCAGAACGCGGCGGAGAGGCCGAGGCCGGTCGTACCGTTGCCGAGGAGCGGATAGACCCGGGGCTTCGTCAGCTCGCCGGTCGATCGTGAGCTGGGCGCGGTCACCAGCAGCACGATGCCGGTGATGACGAGCGCGCCGCCGCCCGCCGCGATCACGATGGCAGCGGTCTGGTTCGACTGGCGCGCGTCGTTCTTGCTCGCGACGGACGTGGCGAGGCCCGTGCACCGTGCCGGATCCGGCGGCACCAGCTTCGGACACGCATCGCTGTCGGTCTTGGTCTTCTTGTAATCGGCGTTGGTCACCGCGAGATTGAAGATCTCGAGACCACCCGCGCCGATGAGCGCGAGGATGCCGACGCCGCCGACGATCAGTCCGACGGTGCGCTGCGTCGAGCCGTCGTTGCCGGTCTGCGGCGGATGGTAGTCGCCGCCCGCCGCCGGCACGGTGGCCACCGGCGGCGTCTCCGCCACGGGCGCGTCCTCGAGCGGCGGCACGTCGAGCCGATCGATCCCGGGCCCCGCCGCGATGTGCACCGACCCCTTCCAGGCCTTCTTGTTCTTCGCGTTGACCTCGATGGCGTAGTCGCCCGGATCGATGGGCACGTCGCTGCCGAGGATGGCGGTCGGAACCGGCGCACCGTTGCGCGTCACGGCGAGACCTTCGGGGCTGCCCTTCACGGTGATGGTCAGCTTGTGCAGCTTCGGCTCGAGCTTCACGGCTTCGTTGCGAGCGAGCTCGGCGCGGTCCTTCTGGCCGCGCTGGTCGGCGTTACCTGCGGCCGTGCGATACCAGCCCCAGGCCGAGGCCACTTTTCCCTGCTTTTCGTTGCAGAGTGCAAGGTTGATCTCGGTGCCGGGCGAAGCGTCGGCTTCGTCGCTGCCCGCGAAGGCGTCGCACGCCTCCTTGAACTGATTGTGCTTCATCGCATCGAGGCCCTTTTTGAAGAGGGCTTCGGCCGTCGTCGTGTCGCCGGCCACTGCGAGACTCGACGCGCTCAGCGACATCGCGAGCGCAGCACCTCCGAGCACCCGTGAGAACGATCGCATCGCCCGCACATATAACATCAACGCGCGGGTCGCTGCTTGCGAGCCGCGAGCGCGGTCAGCGACTGCCCTGCATCGTCCCGCCGGCCGGGGCCGGAGCGGTGTGCGTCGGCGGCGGCGGGTGGGGCGGGTCCACCGGCGGCGGCTTCGGCTCCACCTTCGCGGTCGGAGGCGTGGTGGTGGTGGGCGGACGCTTCGTCGTCGGCGTCCCTGCAGGCGGAGTCGGCGGAGTGGCCGCGACGACCGTCGCGCTCGCAGGTGTCGTCGGCGGGGTGATCGGGGCCGTCACGACGGCAGCCGCGCTCGACGCAGTCGTCCCCGACACGCCGGACGACGCGGGCGAAGGATCCGCCGACGCGACGCCAGCGCTCGTACCGGTGCCCGCGCCGTTGCCCGACGCGACGCCCGACGACGAGCCCTGCGCCGTACCTCCGTGCGGCACATGCTTCGCGGAATAGATGAAGCCCGCGACACCGAGCGCGAGGAGCACGAGCGAGCCGCTCAGCACGCCGATGACGAGCCCCGTCGAGCTCTTCGCGCGCGTACCCGAGCCGGTGCTCTGCCAGGTGTTTCCGGTCTGCCGGTAGGGCTGCGGCGTCGAAGCGCCGAGAGGCACGGTCCCCGGCGTGATGCGCGGGTTGGAGCCCGAGCCCGACGCCGACGGCGCGTTCATCCCGCCGTAAGCCGCGCCGCCTTGCGAGCCCGTGGCGCCCGCCATCGCCGAGACGGCGGCCGCAGCGGGCACCGTGACCGGCGACGGCATCGCCGCGGTCATCATCATCGGGAGCGCCGTCGACTGTGCCGTGGCGAAGGGCGCGAGCTGTTGCTCGAGGTCGGCGGCCGTGGCGAAGCGATCGTCGGGTCGACGCTGCAGGCAGCGCAGGACGATGGCGTCGAGGCCGGCCGGCACGTCGGGGATCCGCGAGCTGACGCGAGGCGCGTCCGTCTCGAGGATCGCCGAGAAGAGCGCGCCGAGCGTGTCGCCCTCGAACGGCACGACGCCGGTGAGGAGCTCGTACAGGATGACGCCCATCGCCCAGATGTCGGCGCGCGCGTCGACGTTCTTCGAGCTGCGCAGCTGCTCCGGCGACATGTAGAGCGGCGAGCCGAGCATGGCCGCCGTCGAAGTCTGCTGATGCGGGGCCATGTCGAGCGACGACGCGCCACGCGCCTTCGAGATGCCGAAGTCGAGGACCTTCACGACCACGTTCCCGTTCTGGGACCGTGCGAGGAAGAGATTCGACGGCTTGAGATCGCGATGGACGATGCCGAGCGCGTGAGCCTGCCTGACGCCGTCGAGCGCCTGGATCACGTACCCGACGGCGACGTGCGGTGCGAGCCGCCCTTGCGCCTCGAGCACCTGCCCGAGGTCCTCGCCCTGGAGGAGCTCGAGGACCATGTACGCGTAGCCACGCTCTTCATCGATGTCGAAGATCCGAACGACGTGCTCGTTCTGGATATGCGCGGACGCGCGGCCTTCGTTCATGAAGCGCCGCGCCGCTTCCTCGTTCTGGCGATCGGCGAGCATCACCTTGATGGCGACGGCATGTCCGAGCTTCACGTGGCGCGCCGCGAAGACGGCGCCCATGCCGCCCTGCCCGATGATGCGCTCGAGGGAGTACTTGCCCGCGATCACGTCTCCCGCCTTGGGGAGCTGGGCGTTGCCGAAATCGGACATCGAACCCCAGTCTAAGGCTCCATTCCAACCGTCACAAGGAACCGGTTGAGCGGCTTACAGCTCGCACAATTCAGTCGTCACACGAAATCGTGCCGTCGGCGTTCACGCTCTTGCAATGGGTCTGCGGGTACGGACACTTGAGCGTCTTTTCACTCTCGAGCTGTCCATTCTTGCAGGTCAACGCATACATGTTGAACGTGTCGCTGCAGGCCGTGCCGTCGGGTTTGCCGGCAAAGCGACGAGACCAGCGCAGGCGCGCGGGCATCGGCGACGACGGCCGCCGACTTGATCGCGTCGAGCGCGACCCAGCCGAAGCGTCCCGCGATCGAGCCGAACGCGAACACCATGTCCGTCGATGCGCCGCCCACGCCGGGCGTCGAGTAGATCAAGTTGATGACGTTGCCGTTGCGGAGCAGGTAGTCGCCGGCCTGCGGCTTCACGTGCGCGGTGGCCGCGCCGACGCCCGCGAGCGCCCACGCAGGGAGGTTGTCGGCGACGAACTTCTTCGGATCCTGCTTCCAGTCGATCGCAGACTTCACGACGTAGCTCGTCTTCGAGAACGACCTCACGTGGCGCGGCGCGTGTGCGCCCATCTTCGCGAGCTCGTCGTCGGTCAGCGGATTCTCTTCGAGGTCGGACTCGGAGGCGGCGTCGGGATCGCTCTCGTCGACGATCGCCTCCGAGGCGGCGATGTCGAGCGCACGAAGCTGGCCGCTCTCGTCAGCGTCGGCGCCGCTCTCGGTCGCGTACGCGGCCGGTGCCGCATCGGCGCCGGACGAACAACCGACGGCAGACGTCGAAGCGGCGATCGCGGTCAGGGCCGCCAGCGCAAAGACGAAGCGGCTCTCCATGGTGGGGGCTTCAGCAAGCCACGCGCCACGACGCGATCCCTAGAAGATCGGCCTTTCGCGCCGATGCTCCGCGGGTTTCCGCTCGCACGGCCTAATTCCGCCGGATCGCCGCCCCATCCCGACCGGTATGCCCCTTGCGCAACCACGCTCTCTCTCGCCGAGGTTGCGAAGCAAGCTCGAGCTCCGAAGGCGATTGCGGTGAGGATCGTCGGCAAAGCCGACGACGGGCGCGCAGCGCCCACCGGAGTG
>JAXDMI010000957.1:0-28498 GCA_034666145.1 Myxococcales bacterium
GAGCGCTGGTCTACGTCTTCCGCAACTCCGCGAAGCACGGCACCACGTTCATCGGCGATGGCTTCGTCGACCCCTTCTCGTCGGCGTGGCGCTTCTTCGGCTTCACGAAGCCGGTCGTCTCGTACCCGGAATACGGGACGTGGCCCGAGCTGCGACCAAGAACGTGGCTCCTCGGCAAAGGCTGGCACACCTTCCACGGCCTGATCGACCCACGAGAAACGACGCGCTGAAGCCGTGATCCGTTGAGCTGAGCCTGTGCGCTGGAGTGCCGAAGCCAAGCGGCGATCGTCTCGATGGACCGCGACGGCGGAGACGGCGAGCTCGAACTCGACGCTGACGGCAAGGGGGCGGAGGTCACGCCGACCTCGAGCGCTTCATGTCCGCCCAGAGCATCTCGATGGGATCCAGCTCGGGGCTGTAGGTCGGCAGGTCGATGACGCTTGCACCGCCGTCGACGATGGCCTGCCGAAGCGCGTTCATCTTGTGCTGTTTAAGTGCGCCGTGGGGCGCGGCAGGGCACGCCTGTGTGCAACCGGTCGAGCCGTCCATCACGACGATGTCGCCTGGGCGGAGGCAACAGAATGAGGTGCGTCTTCACGAAGCGAAGGAACGTCCGCCCGTTCACGTGATCTCCTCGTACGAGAAGCCCTCGGCGCATCCACGAACGATGGCCTCTCGAAGCTTGGCAGCGTCGGCGTCACGACCTCGTAGCGATGATGTGGAGACGACGCTCGACGAAGCGCCGCCGCGCCGCCGCCGCTCGACTCGACTCGATGCAACCGGTTTCGGCTTCAGCGGAGAGCTCGAGCCACCGCCCCTTACCCAGTTTGATTGAGCGATAATACTCGAGGCCGGGCCGGGCCGGGCCGGGTCGGGCCGGGTCGGGATCGTCCTCGGAGCGAAAACGAGCGCTTTGAACCAACGCGGGCCACGAATCGTCGTGAAGGTTTGATCGTCCGCCGCTTCCGTAGACGATCAGTCCGCGTGCGCCGTCGCATCCGCGTCCGCCCTCGCGTCCGCGTCCGCCCTCGCGTCCGCGTCCGCGTCCGCCCTCGCGTTCCCGTCCGCCCTCGCGTTCGCGTCCGCTACGCGCCCACGACCACCTGCACCTCGATATCGAGCTCCACCTTGTCGCTCACCAGCACGCCGCCTGCTTCGAGCGCTTGGTTCCACTTCAGGCCCCATTCGCCGCGGCTGATCGAGCCCTGTGCCGTGAAGCCGAGGCGGTCGTTGCCCCACGGGTCTTTGCCGCTGCCTGTCTGTTCGATCTCGAGGGTGACCGGATGCGTGATGTCGCGGATCGTGAGGTCGCCGGTGAGCTTGTATTTGCCGGTGCCGTTCGGGGCGATCTTCGTGCTCTTGAAGGCGATCTTCGGGAATTTCTCTGCGTCGAAGAAGTCGCCCGAGCGGAGGTGCTCGTCGCGCTTCGGCTCACGCGTGTCGATGCTGGCCGTGTCGATGGCGACCTCGAACGTCGATTTCGTGGGATCGGCGGCGTCGTACGCGACGTTCGCCGTCCACGTCTTGAACTGTCCGCGCACCTTCGCGAACATCATGTGACGAACCGTGAAGCCGACCTGCGAATGTGAAACGTCGATGCTGTGCGTGGCCATGTTTCGTTCTCCTGAAACGAACCTACGGCCGAGCATGCATCCAGTGAATCGATGAAAAATAGATACGAATCATCGATGCAGTAGATGGCCGCTCCGGGCGCTCGTCAGTCACACCAGTCGCAGCCCACCGGCAAGCACGCTTCGCCTCATCGCGTGAGCCCTGCCAGCTCCCCGTGCAGCTTCAGCCCAGCGCCGATCGTCCCCGCAACGCTCGGCAACCCCGCCGTCGCGTTTACCATCCACAGATTCTCGAGTGACGTACGGAACGGACGCCGATGCACGCCGACGTTCGCCGGCGTCAGCGCCGCGCCGTACGCATTGCCCAGCGGCGCACGGCAGAAACGCGCGTTCGTCGCGCCCGTACCGGTGACGCGCAGCGCGAGATGCTCGCGGAGCCGAGGCACGTAGCTCGCCTCCAGGATGTCGAGCAGGTTCTCGCGGATCTTCTTCTTCTCGAGGTTGTAGGCGCGCCGATCCGTCTGCCGCAGCCGGGAGAACCGCGCGTGATCGCACGCCGTTGCGACCTCCAGGATCTGATGACCCGGCGGACACAGGCCGGGCTCCGGCGAATGAAGCGTGGGCGTCGAGAGGAACAGCCACGGGTTCGAGAGGTCATGACGAACGAGCTGGTCGTCGTACATGCGGTTGATGTCCTCGTGCGGGTAGTGCCACACGTTGAACGAACCGAAGCCGTGCTCGCGAAGGTCGAGTCCCTTCACCGCGAGGTACATCGTGAACGTCGCGCACGAGTAGTCGTAGCGGAGGTGCCGCCGGTCGCCCGCGCCGAAATGATGCTCGCCGGCGAGCTGCGCGGTTCGCCGCGGGTCCACGTTCGACACGTAGCGATCCGCGGTGAACCGCCGGCCGTTGGTGGTGGAGACGCCGCAGACGCGTCCGCCCTCGACATGGATGCGATCGACCTCGTGCTCGAGCAGGATCGCGCATCCCGGTGCGCTCCGGATGGTCTCGGCGATCGTCTCCACGAAATGGAAGAAATGATGGCGCGGATAGTAAGCGCCGCGGTCGTAACCGCAGACCAGCGCGACGTGCAGCAGGAACGAGACGTCGCGCGGCGGGAGCAAGTAGTCGCCGCTCTGGCCGGCGAGGAGCGCGCGCAGCCGCGACGGCATGCCGACGTGGTCGTAGTAGTCGTCCAGCGTCCAGCGCGCGTAGCGGGCGAGATGCCGATAGCGATGGAGGTTCACGAGCAGCGACCACGGCGTGAGTCGGCTCGGTAGCTCGTCGTTCTGCGAGAGCTCGCGCGCGATCGCGCCGATCGTGCTGAAATAGCGGCGGATCGGCGATCTCCACTGCGGGTAGCGACGCGTCAGGCGCTCCTCGAATTTACCGAGGCCGTTGGGGATGCGGAAGCGATCGCCCGCGATGACGACGTGATCGAAGCCCTCGGGATCGAGCCGCAAGAACGGCACCCGATCGGCGACGCCGAGCTGGCTCAGGAGCTCGTGGACGCTCTCGCCCTCGCCGCAGCTGAAGATGTAATGGACCTGCGCGCAGAAACGGAAGCTCTTGAGCGTGAACGTGTGCGCGTAGCCGCCTTCGATGTCGTGCGCTTCGACCACGAGCACGCGGCGTCCGGACTTCGCCAGCAGAGCAGCGACGGTGAGCCCCGCCATGCCCGCGCCGATCACGAGATCGTCGAAGTGCTCCGTCATCGCGCCATGCTCGCCTTCCTATCATGAGCACGCGCAGGACTTGCGCCTCGTCGCACCGATTGCGGCGCAGCCATGACATCGTGCGTCGGGTGGCGCTGCGTTCGCTGGCCGCCGATTTGCATCGCTCACGCGTCATGAGCGCAATGACCCACGAGATGCTGCTCGGCTCGCGCGCTTCGCAGTGCGCGAAGACGACGATCGCCGAGGTCATGACGAAGAGCCCGCACACCATCGGTCGCGATCAGCGGCTCGCTCGCGCGCATGACATGATGCGCGAGCACAACCTCCGCCACTTGCCCGTGCTCGACGGCGGCAGGCTGGTGGGTGTCCTCTCGCAGCGCGATCTCTACTTCGTCGAGGCGCTCGCGGGCGTCGACGACCGCTTGGATCCCGTTGCCGAGGCGATGGCCAGCGAGGTCTACGTCGTTGCGCCCGGCGAGTGCGTCTCGGAGGTCGCGCGCATGATGGGACAGCACAAATACGGCTGCGCCGTCGTCGTCGATTGCGGCCACGTCGTGGGCATCTTCACCGCGACGGATGCACTCGCGCTCCTCGCGAAGGCCATGTCATGAATGCAAGCGCTGCTGCGCGGGTGGTGGCAGCCGCACCGCCCGCCGGCGATCTCGCTGTCGATCTGCTCCGGCCCGAGGCGTATCCGGCGCCCGGTCCGCTCCAGGTCGAGCTCCGCGAGACGCACGTGTCGTGGGTCTTCCTCACCGAAGGCGAGGTCTTCAAGGTGAAGAAGCCGGTCAAGCTCCCGTTCCTCGACTTCAGCACCCTCGATGCGCGGCGAGCAGCCTGCGAGGCAGAGCTCCTCCTCAATACGCGGCTCGCGGTAGGCGCTTACCTCGGTCTCGTTCCGGTCCGGCGCGACGCCGAAGGCCGACATCACTTCGGGCCCCGCGGCGACGTCGTCGATTGGGCCGTGCACATGATGCGTCTGCCCGACGCCATGCGCGCCGACCAACGCATCGAAGCGGGCACGCTGACGGCGGCGCACATCGATGCGACCGCGGCGCTGCTCGCGGACTTCCACGCGCGCGCGGACAGCGCCGAGGCGAAGCGCTGGGGAACGGTCACCGCCATCACACGCAACGTGCGTGACAACTTCGCCGAGGCCGACGCCTCCGCCGAAGGCCTGCTCTCCGTCGACGAGGCGCGCGAGGTCGAACGCAGCCAGCTCGATTTTCTCCGCGATCGATCCGCCGTCTTCGAGCGTCGCATCGCAGACGGGCGGATCCGCGACGGTCACGGCGACCTCCGGCTCGACCACCTCTACGTCGGCGACGAGGGCGAGCTCACCATCCTCGACTGCATCGAGTTCAGCGACCGATTTCGCTACGCGGACGTGTGCGCCGACGTCGCGTTCCTGTCGATGGACCTCGCAGCGCACGGTCACGTCGAGCTCGCGGAGCGCTTCCTCGCTCGCTACGCGCGAGAGGCCGACGACTACGACCTCTACGCCGTGGTCGATTTCTACGAGGGCTATCGAGCATGGGTGCGCGGCAAGGTGTCGTTGATCACCGCGCGTCAGGCCACAGGGACGATGCGGGCGCCTGCGCTCGCCGATGCGCGACGTCATTTCGCGCTCGCGCTGTCGGCAGGGCGTCGCTCGCTCCTTGCACCCGTCGTGGTGGCGGTGGGCGGCGTGATCGCGTCGGGCAAGAGCACCGTCGCGGAGGCGCTCGGCGATCGCCTCTCGGCGCCCGTCATCGACGCCGACCGTACGCGCAAGCACCTGCTCGGGCTCTCCGCGACCACGCACGACACGTCGGCGCCGTTCGAAGGTGCGTACGCGCAGGAGATGACCGATCGCGTCTACGCGGAGCTGATGCTGCGCGCCTCCACGGTGCTCGAATCCGGGCGACCGGTGGTGCTCGACGCTACCTTTCGCAGTGAGGACATGCGCCGCGGAGCGCGCGACCTCGCCGCCGAGCACGGTGTTCCGTTCTTGATGATCGAGTGTCGAGCGCGTCCCGAGGTCTGCCGCGAGCGACTCGTGCGTCGCGAGCGCGAGTCGAGCGTGTCCGACGGACGCCTCGCGATCTTCGATGCATTCTCCGCGCGCATGGAGCCGGTGACGGAGCTCGCTACGTTCCAGCGTCTGGTCATCGACACCGAGCAACCCCTCGAAGCAACGCTGGCCGCGCTGGACGAGCGCCTCCTCACGTGGCCGCCCGGACTCACGTGACGACGGCTGGCTCCGGTCGCGCGCGAACCACCAGCACCGAACGATCGCAGTGATTCACGACGCTGGCCGCGGTCGTCCCGAGAAGACGATCGAGGGTGCCGTAACCGTGCGCGCCCACCACGACGACGTCGACGTCCAGCTCGTCTGCCTCGCGGCAGATCGTGACCGACGGCGGGCCGACGTACACGTGGACGCCCTCGAGCGAGTCCTCGGGAATGCCGACTGCGAGCTCGTCGAGCTCTGCTTGCGCCTTGTTCTCGAGGGTCTCGAGCACGTCAGCGCGCAGCTCGACGGAGGAGACCTTCCTCAGCTCGGGCGGGATGGTCACCGTGCGGAGCAGCGACATGCGGGCACCGGTTCGAAGCGCGAGCTCGGCCGCCGCTGCGAGCACCCCAGGCGCACGCGGCGAATCGTCGAGGCAGACGAGGATGCGCTTCGTGTGGCGCCCGCGCGCGGTCATGATGGGCCTGTACCGTGTCCGCGCACGCGGATCGCTCTGCGTTCGTTTCGCTCGTAGCTCTGCTGCGGTGCGGTTTCCCTCATGTGCGTGGTGTGTTCGAGCTGCGCGTCCGGCTTGGCGTGGTTCGCGCTCTTCCGTGTCGATTTGCGCGAGCCTTCTTCGCGTTTGTAGACTGCCTTCTTCGCAAGGTGGGTCGCCTCTTCGTGAGTCGGCGGTGCCTTCTTGTCTTCCTCGGCCTGGTGGTGTGCGAGCGCAGCCTCGCGCTCCTGGTCTGCTCGGAACTGCTCGGATCGTGTTGCCATGCCTCGTTCGAGCAACATCGATGCCCATCGACGGAGCAAGCAGAGCGTTTGCCCCTGTTTCACCGGCGCTTTCGGCGCTTCTCTTGCATCTCGAGAACGTCGATGGAACACCCGCGATCGTCCTCGGAGACCTCGACCGCGACCTCCCAATGGACGGAAGACCCGCAGGCGCGACCGCTACGTGAGGCGCTGGTCCGCGAGCTCGTCGCGCGCGGTGACGTGACGGTGCCCAGCGTCATCGAGGCGCTGCGGCTCGTACCGCGACACCTCTTCGTGCCGCACGTGTCGATGGCGCGCTCGTATCACAACCGTCCGCTCCTTCTCGACGAGGAACAGACCGTGTCGCAGCCGTCGATCGTCGCGCGGATGACCGAGGCCCTCGAGCTCCAGGGCCACGAGCGTGTCCTCGAGATCGGAACGGGGAGTGGTTACCAGAGCGCCATCCTCGCGACGCTCGCGCGTGAGGTGTTCTCGGTCGAACGCATCGAGCTGCTCGCCCGGGCGGCAGCGGAGCGACTCGCGCGACTCGGCTATGCGAACGTCCAGGTCCGTCTCGGCGACGGCTTCGCCGGATGGCCGGACGAGGCGCCCTTCGATCGGATCATCGTCACCGCTGCGCCGCGCGAGATGCCGGCGACGTTGCTCGAGCAGCTCGTTCTCGGCGGCACTCTGGTCGCGCCCATCGGACCCGCCGCGCACTCTCGTCTCGAGCGGTTTCGCTGCGCAATCGAGTCGTACATTCGCGAGGACCTCGGCGCCGTCGCCTTCGTGGAGATGCGACCCGGCCTCGAGCTCGAGAGCGACTTCGACTAGACGCGAGCACGGCGCGTGAAAACACCTGGCGCGGGCGTTGCGTGCGTACCGAGTATGCCGCTCACGGTCGCCGACATCATGAACCGCAAGCTCCTCTACATCCGGGTGGGCGATCGGCCGTCGCTGGCCCGCGGCAAGCTGCTCGAGTTCGGTGTCACGGCCGTGCCCATCCTCGACGTCGAGCATCGACCCACGGGCCTCGTGTCGCTGCGCGATCTTGCGCATGCCGACGAGGGCAAGACCGAGTCCGAACCGGCGCGGGTGATTCATGGCGGAGCGAGCATCGAAGAGGGCGCGCGCATGCTCGCAGAGCACGGCACGCACCAGCTCGTGGTTGTCGACGACAACGGACGCGCGATTGGAATGGTGTCCGCGGTCGACTTCGTTCGCGGGCTCCTCGGCGTTCCGGCAGAGCACCCGCACACGTTCGATCGGTTCTGACCGGGCGGTCGGGATGGGACGGGGCGCGAAATTTACTTCGTATGGGGCGACAGCCTGATAAATAGCGCGCCAACGTGAAGACGATCCGCCCGAAGGCCTTCGACATGCAGGGCGTGAAGCTCACTGCGCAAGAAGGCTTCGTTCTCTCGCGGATCGTAGGGCCGACCTCGCTCGGCGAGCTCGTCGGAATCAGTGGCCTGGAAGAAGAGCAGGTCATTGCCATCGTCCGCCGGCTCGCCGCCGAAGGCACCGTCGACGTCGAGCCGCCGCTCCCGTCGCTCCTGCCGCCGCCGCCGCACCCATCGCTGCCGCCGCTGCCGCTGGCGCCGCCGCCGCTCCCGAAGTTCGTCGCGTGCGGCCTCACCGACGTCGGCATCGCCCGCTCGAACAACGAGGACGCTTTCCGGATCGTCGACATGGGGCCACGAGGGATGCTGCTCGTCGTCTGCGACGGGATGGGCGGAGAGAGCGCCGGTGAGATCGCGAGCGCGCTCGCGGTCGAGGTCATCTGCTCGCACATGCTCGATGGAGCCGGCGACGCGGAGCCGGCCGTCGCTCTTCGCGGCGCGGTCGATCATGCGAACGAGCTCGTCACAGCCGCTGCCGATGATCCCGGGCGACACGGAATGGGAACGACGGCGATCGCCGCGCTCCTCCGCGGCACCGACGCGTTCACGGCGGAGGTCGGCGACTCTCGCGCGTACGTGCTTCGCGGCGGAGCGCTCACGCAGATCACGAAGGACCAGACGTACGTGCAGGTGCTGCTCGATCAGGGGTTGCTCGCACCCGATTCGGTGAAGACGTCCGTCGCGAAGAACGTCGTCCTGCAAGCCGTCGGCAAGGCGCCCGAGCTCGTCGTCGCACAACGTCGGCTCGCGCTGCGGAACGGCGACCTGCTCCTCCTGTGCTCCGACGGTCTCAGCTCGTACGTGTCGGACGAGGAGATCCGCGACGTGCTCATGTCGAGCGTCGCGCCGGACGCGGCGTGCACGGAGCTCGTCGCGCTGGCCAACGCGCGCGGCGGTCACGACAACATCACGGTGATCGTCGCGCAGGTCGCGGACGGCATGCCACCGCCGACTCCGAGCGAGAGCATCGCCGACACGCTGACCACGCTCCGCGCCTACACGCTCGGCCTTTGACGCGGTGCCCATCCCCGGGTCGGGGGCGAGGCGAAGAGTTGCCGGCGGTGGAGTTGCCACGGCAAGAAGTTGCCGCTCGAGAGGCCTGGAAAATAGGCGAAGCGTGGGTGGTCCGGTCGTTGCTGCAGGCTCTCGCGAGCGCTGACTGCACCGCCAAAGAGAGGATCACCACCGTGCTTCCCAAACGCCGCCGCGACATCGACCCGACGCCCACGCCGACGCCCGAGGACGAGTACGAGCGCGTGAGCGTCGGCGAGATCCAGCTCGTCGATGCGGCGCCTACCGTGATCATTCCGGCCGATCCGCCGTCGCTCTCGCCGATGGCCATCGAGCTCGAAGAGACGGTGCTCGCCTTGACCAAGCTGCCCACGCCGCCGGCATCGTCGCGTCCGAGCGTCGCGTGGATCGCGACCATCTTCTCGATGAGCACGATGTTGAGCCTCGGAGCGACGTCGGTGATTCGAGCCGGCAGCGAAGCTCACGGGGCGACGGCCGCCGCCGCAGGCATCGTGGCGCCGCCGCCGGTCATGACGTCCTTCGCGCTCGTGACGTCACCGCCGGTGGTCATCGCCGCGCCGGAGCCCGACACGGCCATCGCGAGCGATGCCGGGCACGAAGAAGGCGTGACCGTCACCGCTCCCATCGCCGAGGAGCCCGCGAGCGCGTCGCCCGCGACGAGCGACTGATCAGCGCGCGAGCGCCTTCTCGAGGCGACTGCCGCCGTAGTCCATGGCGTCCTTCGCGTCGCCGACCACGGCGCCCATCCCGAAGAACTCGTGGGTGACGCCGTCGTACGTCTTCATGTCGACGTCGACGCCGGCCTCTTTCATCTTCTTGCCGAGCATCTCGCCCTCCGAATGGAGGGGATCGATCTCTGCGAGGACGATGGTGGTCGGCGGGAGGCCCACGAGCTTCGCGTTGACGAGATCGAGGCGCGGGTCCTTCAGGTCGGCAGGCGACCGTTGGACCTTGTCGAAGAACCACCCCATCATGTTCTTGTCGAGCGGCTTGGCGCGCGCCCACTCGCGATACGATTGCGTGTCCATGCTCGTCGACGAGACGGGATAGACGAGCAGCTGGTGCATGGGGATCTGGATCCCCTTGTCGCGCGCGGCGATCGTGACGTTGGCCGCGAGGTTTCCGCCGGCACTCTCGCCGGCGACGGCGACGCGCTTGGGATCGCCGCCGATCGAGGCCGCGTTCTTGAGCACCCATTGGTAGGCCGCGAGCGCGTCGTCGTGCGCGGCCGGGAACTTGTGCTCCGGCGCCAATCGATACTCGACGGCGACCACCTTCGCGCCCGTCTTGTTCGCGAGCCCGCGGATCGACGAGTCGTAGGCGTCGTTGTTGGCGAGGACCCATCCGCCGCCGTGGAAGTAGACGACCAGCGGCAGCGGCTTGGTGGCGTCAGCCTTCTTCGGCGTGACGATCCGCACGGCGATCGGGCCGGCGGCGCCCGGGATCTTGCGATCCTCGACCTTGCCGACCTCCATGGCCGCGGTGCTCTTGCCCTCCTTCGTGAGCAACGCCTTCACGGCATCGGTGGGCGACGGCTGCTTGCGCGCCTCCTCCGGTGTGAGCGTCTCGATCGGCTTGGCGCCGAGCGCGTCGAGCTGCACGAGGACCTTCTTCATGTCGGAGTCCGCGGCGGCGAGCGGGTCCTTCGGCTTCACCTCGGTCGCCGTCGTGCTCTTCCTGCCGTCGCTCGGCGCCATCGTTCCGGAGCGGAGCTCCGGTGAGGGAGGCGTCGCGGTCGTCGTCGTCTGCGTCGGTTCGCTGCGTGGCTTGTCGCAACCCGAGACCGTGGCCATCACGCCCACGGAAACGAGCGACAAAAGCAGAACGCGCGATGAGTAAGAGCCTTTCATGAACGGACCTCCGGTCGGCGCGCCCGTGCGCAACGCGTGCCAACGATGAGCGGCCGCGATCGTCCCGCAATCACGAGCGCTGCGACACGCGAGCCGGACGTCGGGCGAGGCACCTCCGCACGGCTCGGGGCAAACCGCTGCGCGACATCGAGCGCCGGGGGGCGTCAGGCGGGCTGCTGCGATGCTGCGAGCCCGGCCTCGTGCGCTCACTCGCCACGATGATTAGGATCGACGTGCCATGGCTTACCTTCCGATCCAGGACCACGGCGTCATCGGCAACATGCGCACGGTCGCGCTCGTCGGCACCGACGGCTCCATCGACTGGTTCTGTTTTCCGTACTTCGACTCGCCGAGCATCTTCGCCGCGCTGCTCGACGACGAGAAGGGGGGTCGGTTTCGGATCGCGCCCGCCGACGACCACGGGGTGAGAACCAAGCAGTTCTACTGGCCCGACACCAACGTTCTGGTCACGCGTTTCATGACGCCCGAGGGCGTGGGCGAGATGGAGGACTTCATGCCGGCGGGGCTCTCCGTCGAGCCGAACTGGCACGAGCAGCTCGTTCGCCGCGTGCGCGTGATGCGCGGCAAGATGACCTTCCGCGCCGAATGCCATCCCGCCTTCGAGTACGGGCGTGCCACGCACACGAGCCTGGTGAGCGAGCACGGCGCGATCTTCGAGGGGCCGGGCTTCAGGCTTGGTCTATCGAGTGACGTCCCTCTGTTCGTGGACGCTCGTGGCGTCTCTGCGGAGTTCGAGCTCACGGAAGGGGAGTACGCGGTCTTCGTGCTCCGCCGTGTCGGAGGCGGCGCGCCGTCGTGCGGAGTTGCGCCCACGCACGAGGAGGTCGAGGGGCTCTTCGAGGCGACGGTCACGTTCTGGCAGCATTGGCTCTCGCAATGCACGTACAAGGGCCGCTGGCGCGAGACCGTGCACCGCTCGGCGCTCGCGCTGAAGCTCCTCACGTTCGAGCCGACGGGCGCCATCGTCGCCGCGGCGACCAGCAGCTTGCCCGAATCGCTGACGGGATCGCGTAATTGGGATTACCGATATACGTGGATTCGCGACGCCGCCTTCACGCTCTATGGCCTATTGCGGATTGGCTTCACGGAAGAAGCGCGCGGGTTCATGGGGTATCTCGAGGCGCGGTGTCGCGAAGCCAAGCCGGGAGAGCCGCCCCTTCAGATCGTCTACGGCATCGACGGTCGCCACGATCTCACCGAGTCGACGCTCGACCACCTCGCCGGCTACGGCGGCGCCTCGCCGGTGCGAATCGGGAACGCCGCGTATACGCAGCTGCAGCTCGATATCTACGGCGAGCTCATGGACGCCGTGTACCTCTACAACAAGCACGGCGTCCCGATCTCGTACGAGCTGTGGGTCCATCTCCGGCGGCTCGTCGACTGGGTGTGCGAGAACTGGGACCAAGAGGACGAGGGCATATGGGAGGTGCGCGGTGGCAAGCGGCACTTCGTCTACTCCAAGCTGATGTGCTGGGTGGCCATCGACCGCGGACTGCGGCTCGCCGACAAGCGATCGTTCCCCGCCGATCGTTCGAAGTGGCTCGCAGCGCGCGACGCGGTCTACGAGCGGATCATGACGAACGGCTGGAACGCCGATCGGGACGCGTTCGTGCAGTCCTTCGGCGGCGAGGCGCTCGATGCGTCCAACCTGCTCATGCCGCTCGTGTTCTTCATGTCACCGACCGACCCGCGAATGCTCGCGACCATCGACGCGATCATCGCTGCGCCCACCGCCGGCGGCCTCCTCTCGGACAGCCTCGTGTTCCGCTACGAGACCGGAGCCACGCACGACGGCATCGAGGGCACCGAAGGGACGTTCAACATGTGCACCTTCTGGCTCGTCGAGGCGCTGACACGTGCCGGTCGCGGCGATCCGGAGCGGCTCACCCGCGCCCGCGTGCTCTTCGAGCGCATGCTTGGCTACGCGAATCACGTCGGGCTCTACGCAGAGGAGACGGGACCGAGCGGCGAGGCGCTCGGTAACTTCCCCCAGGCGTTCACGCATCTCGCGCTCGTCAGCGCGGCGTTCAACCTCGATCGCGCCCTCGACAAACGTGCGTGAGGCAGTGCGCGCTAGCGCACGAAGCGAGCGACGATCGTGAAGTGATGGGCTCCTCGCTCAGAGCAGCTTGTCCAGCGTGATGGGGAGCTCGCGTATCCGCTTTCCCGTCGCGTGGAAGACGGCATTCGCGATGGCGGCTGAAGCACCGGTGATCCCGATCTCGCCGATACCGCGCGCGCCCATGGGTGTGTGCGGGTCGGGGACGTCGAGGACCTCGACGTCGATCGCAGGCACATCGGCGTGTACCGGCAGGTGGTACTCGGAGAGGTTCGGGTTGACGATGCGGCCGGTGCGCTCGTCGAAGAGCGTCTCCTCGGTGAGCGTCATGCCGATGCCCATGACGATGGCGCCCCTCAGCTGCGAGAACGCCAGCTTTGGATTGACGATGCGGCCCACGTCGAAGACGCCGAGCCATCTCGCGATCCGCACCTCGCCGGTCTGGGCGTGAACGCGGACCTCGCAGAACTGCGCGCCGAACGAATGCATCGAGTACTTCAGCATCTCGAGGGGCTGCCCGGCCTTCGCCTCCGCTTCGACGAAGTCCTTGCCGGAGCGGGCGATCAGCGTCGCGTAGGTCTCGCCCACCTCACCTCGCTCACGAAGGTAGAGACCTCCACGGCGAGCCTGTACTTCCGCGAGCGACTTGCCGGCGAGCGGTGAGCCCTTGGCCTTCTTCGCGAGCGCGAGCAGCTCCGCGGCCACCTTCTCGAACGCGAGCTGCACGGCCAGCGCGATGCTCACCGTCTGTGAGGAGCCTCCGGCCTGGTTCCCGATGGGCAGCGCGGTGTCGCCGTACTCGAAGCGCACCTTCTCCATCGGCAGACCGAGTCGCTCCGCGGCGTGCTGCGTCTGCACAGTCGCGGTCCCCATGCCCATCTCCTGCGCGGAGCTCTGGACGAGCGCGGTGCCGTCAGCGTTGATCCGCACGCGCGCGGCGCTCTGCAGGCGATACATCGGATAAGAGGCACTCGCCACGCCTCGTCCCACGCGCCAATCTCCGTCGCGCATGGTGCCCGGCTGCCGAGGGCGGTCCGCCCAACGGAACTTCGCCGCGCCCCGCCGGTACGCTTCGAGCAGATGACGGCTCGAAAAGGGAGTGTCCTTGACGGGATCCCGCGCCGGCTCGTTGCGCTTGCGGAGCTCGATCGGATCCATGTCGAGCGCATACGCGAGCTCGTCGATCGCCGACTCGAGCGCGAACGTTCCGATGGATTCGCCCGGCGCGCGCATCCACGAGTTTGCCGTCATGTTGAGGCGCGCGACCGTCTGGTCCACGCGCAGGTTCTCGGCGGCATAGAGGTGGCGCGCGGGGAAGGTGAATTGCTCGGGCCAGTCGTTTCCCATCGCGTTCGCGGTGACGCCCGTGTGGATGAGCGACGTGAGCACGCCGTTCGCGCGCGCTCCGAGCGCCACGCGCTGCTCCGAGAGCGTTCGACCACCAACGATGCGATAGACGCCCGCTCGAGACAGCGCGAGGCGGACCGGGCGCTTCACCACCTTGGCCGCGGCCGCGCAGAGCTGGACGTGGCACCAGACGGCGGCCTTTCCGCCGAAGCCTCCTCCGACGAACGGCGAGAGGACGCGCACTGCGCCTTTCTCGAGCGAGAAGATATGCGCCACCGTGTCGGCGACGCCGCGCACGTACTGCGTAGCGTCGTAGAGGGTGAGCTCGTTGCCGTTCCAGACGGCCGTGGTCGCGTGCGGCTCGATGGCGTTCTGGTTGTAGCGCGGCGTCTTGTAGAGGCGGTCCACGCTGAACGGGGCTTGGCGAAGCGCAGGCTCGGCGTTGCCCTTCTCCACTTCTGCGTCCTCGCCGACCACTTGCTTGGGTCTCTCGGCGATGCCCTTGGCCTCCTCGAACGACAGCAGCGCGTGCTGTTGGAGATACAGCACGCGTACCAGCGATGCGGCGTGCTCCGCGCGATCGAGCGTATCGGCGACGACGATCGCCACGGGCTGCCCGTCATAGACCACGTCGACGGTGTTGAGGACGTTGACGCTGTCCCCCGCCGAGTCCGTGCTCAGGGCATGCGGTAGTGCCGGAGCATTCATCTCCGGCGCATTTTCGTGGGTGATCACCGCGATGACGCCCAGCGCTGCTTCGGCGAGGGCGGTGTCGATCGAGAGGATCGTTCCCTTCGCGATGTTGCTGTACACGAGCGCCGCGTGCACGAGGCCTGCGAGCTCGATCTCCGCCGCGAACTTCGCCGCGCCCGTGACCTTCGCGCGACCGTCGAGCCGGTCGTAGGGCTTGCCGATGTGCTCGTGTCCGTCGCGCAGCTCGTCGGGAGCGCGGTCGGGCATGACCTTGGCGACCCTCTCGACGATCTTCATGAGGAAGCTCATGACGACATCCTCGCGTCGGCGGTGAGGTCCGCGAGCACCTGGGTGATGGTTCGCTTCGCGAGCTCGATCTTGAAGCCGTTGTGGCGGAAGGGCGTCGCGCCCTCGAGCTCGCGTTCCGCCGCCTCCCGGAAGACGTCCGCGTGCGCGGGCTTTCCGCGAAGATGCTCTTCGGCACGCGACGCACGCCACGGTTTGTGGGCGACGCCGCCCAGCGCGATGCGCGAGTCGACGATGTGTCCGTCGCGGAGGTCGAGCGCAGCGCCGACCGATACCAGCGCAAAGGCATAGCTCGCGCGGTCACGTACCTTGCGGTAGCGCGACCGGCTCGCGAACGGCAGCGCGGGCAGATCGACGGCCGTGATCAGCTCGCCCGCCTCGAGGTTCGTGTCGCGCGCCGGAGTGTCGCCCGCGAGCCGATGGAACATGCCGAACGGCACCGTGCGCTCGCCCGTTGCGCTCTCGATCCGCACGACGGCATCGAGCGCGGTCAGCGCGACGCACATGTCCGATGGATGCGTCGCGATGCATGACGGATCGCTTGCCGAAAGGCCGAGCACGGCGTGGATACGGTTGAAGCCGTCGATCGCGTCGCACCCCACGCCGGGCGTCCGCTTGTTGCAGCGCGCCACGGAGTCGTAGAAATAGTAGCAGCGCGTTCGCTGCATCACGTTGCCGCCGGTGGTGGCCATGTTGCGGAGCTGTGCCGATGCGCCCGCGAGGATCGCCTGCGCGAGCAGCGGATAGCGCTCCCCGACGAGCGCGTGGCTCGCGAGGTGGCTGTTCTTGACGAGCGCGCCGATCCGCAAGCCGCCATCGGGCAGCTCCTCGATCCGATCGAGAGGCAAGCGGGTGATGTCGACGAGCGAAGGGGGAGCCTCGATACCCTCCCGCATCAGATCGAGCAGGTTCGTGCCACCGGCGAGGAATCGCGCGCGTGAGTCTTGGCCGATCACCTGCAGCGCGATCCGCGCATCGGCCGCGCGGTAGTAGGCGAAGTCGTTCATCGCGCGGCCCCCTCGCTCGTCGCGCTCGCCGCGGTCGTCGCGGTCGCCGCAAACGCGGCCTGGATGGCGGCGGCGATCCCGACGTACGCTCCGCAGCGGCACACGTTGCCGCTCATGCGCTCCTTGATCTCGGCGTCCGAGAGCTCCGGCCGCGGCTTCGAGAGATTCGCGGTGATCGAGCTCGGTCGGCCCTCACGAAGCTCGCGCATCATGCCGATCGCGGAGCAGATCTGGCCCGGAGTGCAGTAGCCGCACTGGAAGCCGTCGTGCTCGATGAACGCTTGCTGGAGAACGTGGAGCCCGGCCTCGTCGGCGACACCCTCGATGGTCGTGATTGCGCGACCTTCGTGCTGGATGGCGAGCGAGAGGCACGCGTTGATGCGTTCGCCGTCGACGAGGACGGTGCACGCCCCACACGCGCCCTGGTTGCATCCTTTCTTCGTTCCCGTGAGACCGAGATGATCCCGGAGCGCATCGAGTAACGACACCCGCGCTTCGACGGAGAGTCGACGCTCTTTGCCGTTCACGACCAGCGTGAAGGTCTGGACCGAAGGTTGCTCACTCATCGTCTCCTCCGTGTGCGGATGGTCCGCGCGCGTCGTGCAAGTTCGGGTCCCCGACCACTCGTGCGCGCGCGGGTAGAGAGACCGATGCGCGACGTCTGGCGCGACGCGTGGTGCGGTCTTGCGAGGCGGGGCCTTCTGCTACTCGACGCGCGACGATGCGAGCGGCATCGCCGCAGTGATCGACGGGATCTGCTGCTCTGAGGCTGTTCGCCTGGTCGACATCCTCAGCGAGACGCCCGACGGCAACATGACGCTCGATCTACGCAACTTTCACGAGGTGGTGCCCATTGCTTGATCCTCGCGCGTGCAGCTCTCCGTTCGTCGTGACGTCGTAGAAGCGAACCCGCGGACTCGCCTCGGTATCGTCGACGACGGCGGATGCGCCGAACACGCGATCCCCTCCGCCGTCGACGCTGCGAACGGAGGCCTGGTGCGCGTGTCCGTGCAACAGCTGCAGGTGCGGCCGCCGCGCGAGCAGCGCGAGCAGCCGTTCGTTGCCGAGGAGACCGTCCCACCAATGCCAGGCCGCGGGGCCGTCCTCGAACGGAGGATGATGTTGCACGAGGATCACGAGCGAGCGCGCGAATGCGGGATCGTCGAGCCGTCGTTCCAGGGCGACGGCTGCCGGTTCGGTGAGCTCTCCGCCGGAGCGTGCGAAGGACTGGAAGCGCGTGACGTCGAGCGGCAGGAACGCGACCGCGCCGCGCTCCACGACCTTGCCCGGCGACTCTGCTGCGCCGGCCGCATAGCGACGGAGTGGGCCGGCGAGCGCGCGCGACCAGGCATCCGGCGACGTATAGAGATCGTGATTGCCGGGTACGAGGGTCACGCGGTCGGGATCGATCCCCGAGCCGTCGAGCACCTCACCGAAGGCCGCGAACTCCGCGGGCGCGCCCACCTCGGTGAGATCGCCGGTCACGACGACGTGGTCGGCGCCGCCTCGCTTCGCCTCCGCGAGCGCATGCCGCAGCTTCGTCATCCGCGCGTACGCATCGAGGGGCCGCGCAAAGCTGAGCAGTTGCAGGACCGCGCGCTCGCGCGTCGAGTGCGCAGGCCTCGGATCGAGCATGTGCACATCGGATAAGTGCGCGATGCGACGGATCACGCTTCTTCCGATGCTGCGGTCGCCGACGGTGTCGCGTCGGATCGACAGGCTCGGTCGCGAAACCAGGGTGTCGCCCTGCGCTGCATGGTTTGGCGCCGCGTGGTCGCCCGTGGCTCGCTCCTCTCGAAGGGCTCGAAGGACAGAGCCACCAACGCCGCCGACGCTCAGGGCGACGAGCGCGGCCGGATGGCGAGCGCCGTGCCCGGCTCGGCGGTCGCGCCGAGAGCATCCGTGAGATCGGGATCGCCGATCACCGCTTGGCTCTCGGCTTTCGGAGGCACGCGGCACGACTGCCACCATGCCTTCGCGTCCGCCTTGCTCCACGGGTGAGCGGCTTGCATGACGTCGAGCAGATCGGCGAGCTCGCCTGCGCTCTTGGGACGATCGCGTGGGGACTTCGCGAGACACGCCGTGACGAGCTTCTCGAGCTCCGCCGGTACAACCTTGCCGAGACGGTCCGAGGGCGACTGCGGCTGCTCGTAGAGGTGAGCGTGATACACCTCGATCGTGCTCTTTCCCTTGAACGGCGGCTCGCCGGTGAGGAGGAAGTAGCCGACCGCGCCAAGCGCGTAGATGTCGACGTGAAGGTCCACCTCCTCCGGACGCGCGATGGTCTCCGGTGCCATGTAGAGCGGCGTTCCAGCGATCATGTTCAGCTCGCTCGCCGACGTCTCGCGTGCGGCGACCTCCTTCACCAGTCCGAAGTCGAGAACCTTGACGAAGTCGTAGAGGCCGCCGCGCACGCAGAGGAAGATGTTCGCCGGCTTCACGTCGCGATGAATGAGACCGATCGAGTGCGCCTCGTCGAGCGCGCGCGCCGCCTGCGAGAGGATGTGAATGACGCGCCCGGCGGGTTGTGGACCACTTTCGTCGCACACCTGCGAGAGCGTCATCCCATCGAGGTATTCCATTGCGTAATAGAAGATGCCGTCGCGCGTATGCCCATAATCGTAGATCGCGATGGTATTCGGATGAGTGAGGCGGCTCGTCTGCTGGACTTCACGTTCGAAGCGCTTCGCCGCGACGCTGTCGGAGCGTGACGTTGCGAGGAGCTTCAGCGCCGTGGGCCGCCGGAGCATGGCATGCCTCGCCCGGTAGACCACCCCCATGGCTCCCTCGCCGATCTTCTGCTCCAGCGTATAATCGCCGAGCTGCATGGCGGATTTGACCTGTACGCGGAGGCCATAGACCACGCGAGAGATCGCCGCGCCTGCGACGGTAGCCGCGACGCACCAACACACGACGAGGACGATGCCGAGCGCGCGCGGGAACGCACCCGTCGTCTCCCCGGCGATTCCGGTCACGTACGCAGTGATCGGCAGAGGGATCGCGGCAATGCTGGAGACGAACACGGTCCACACGGGCGGCGTAGGCACGAGCGCCGCGCGCAATGGCACGATCAGGGCGAAGAGACTGCCGGCGATGTGCTCCGTACGGAGCTGGGCGGGCGCGTAGGCCGCCGTCGCGGAGAGCAGCGCGACCACCGCGAATAGCGTCGCGCCGTCGACGAACGCGAGCAGCCGCCAAGGGAGGCGCGGTCCGCGACAAATGCGCCACGCGCCGAGAAGAACGACGATGCTCCCGACATACGCGCCCCTCGGGACGTCGACGGCGACAGCGAGCTCGGGAACGAAGACGAGGTTTGCGATCGTGCCGAGCACGAGGACGCCGAGGAGTATGAGCCCGAACAGCCCGAAGGTCGTCGAGAGGCGGCGCTGAACGAGGTCGTGATCGGCGGTGCTGCTGAACCCGGACGGCGGCTCGGTCGGGCTCACCGCGACGGTTATAGCATCGACGCTTGCGGCCCAGGCGAGCGCTATGGCGCGTTTCAAGGCGGATCGGCGAGGCCGCGACGTGCCGACGCGCTCTCCACGCCGCGGGTCCAGCACGACGAGAGCGCCTACGTGTATTGCGATAACATGCGACGTTAGGGCATGCGGGGTTGTGCTGCGCTTGGCATGCTCGCGGTCATCGCGGCGAGCGCGCGCGCCGGTGCGCAGACCCCGGCGCCGGCCACGAAGCTGCCGATCGATCTCTCGTGGCAGGCGCCTCCCGAATGCCCCGAGGCCTCGGCGATCGTCCAGCGCGTCGAGCAGATCCTCGCAGGCCCACCGCCGTCGAGCACGATCGTGACCGCCACGGCAATCGTCGAGCGTCTTCCATCAGGTCGGTTCTCGCTCACCCTGGCGATTCGCACCGGCAACGTCGAGGAGACGAGGACCGTCGATGCCGCGTCTTGCGTGGCGGTCGCGCAGGTCACCGCCGTCGTCATCGCGCTGGCGATGGATCCGTCGCGGCCGCACGAGACGGACGGAGGAGAGACGCACATCGATGCGTCGGCACCATCACCGTCGGCACCATCACCGTCGCCGCCATCACCGTCGCCGCCATCACCGTCGCCGCCGGCCGCTCCGCGCGCGACGTCCGCTGCGGCACCTCGCGCTGCGTTCGGCGTGGGCGGGGTCGTCGAGCTCGGAACGCTGCCGCAGATTGGGGGAGGCGTCGCCGCTTCGGTCGCGCTTCGCTTGGCGCGCGTACGGCTCGGCATCCGTGGCGCCCTGTGGGCGCGCCAGCATCCCATCTTCGATGAGCCCTCCGGCGCAGGAGCGTCCTTCGGCATGATGCAGGTCGGCGCATGGGGAGCCTACGTGCTCCCGGTCGGTGCATTCGCCTTCGGCCCGGCTGCAGAGGTCGGCGCGAGCATCACGCGTGTCGAGGGCTTCGGGATCAAGGACCCCCACGCCGCATGGTCGGCATGGCCCACGCTCGCGCTCGGCGGCCGCGGCGAGCTCGGTATTTCGCGGGTCATCGGTCTGTACGCCCAAGCCGACGCGGTCTTTCCGTTCGCGCGGCCCACGTTCACGCTGGGGACCTCTGGCTCGGCCGTGGAGCTGCATCAGCCGGCCTGGGTGGCGGGCCGATTCGGCGTGGGGGCCGAGATCGTCCTGCCCTGATGCGTTTTTCGTGACGATCTCGTGGCGTGCCGGGAGTGGTACAGGCAATGGATGCCTCATGGAGCGGCGAGGTCGGCTCCGATTCGCCTGCAATGAGCGGAGATAGCCTCGCTGCCGGGACTCCGCCGCCATCCGGCGTTCATCTCATCTCGTCCACTGTGCCGTCCACGCCGTCGATCGACTTCGCCGAGCTCTACCGCACGCACTTCTCCTACGTGTGGAGGAGCGCACGACGTCTCGGCGTAGCGCCGAGCGACCTCGACGACGTCGTCCAGGAGACGTTCCTGACGGTTCATCGGCTGCTCGACTCCTATCAAGCGAGAGGCTCCGAGCAGGCATGGCTGTTCGCGCTGCTCTATCGCGTCGTTCAACGCCACCGGCGGTCGCACGCGCGCCGCAACGGTCGCACCGACGAGGCGGTAGAGGTCGATGCACTGCCCGGCTCCACCGTTCGCTCACCCGACAAGAGCGCGGAGACCGGCGAGGACGTCAGGCTCCTCGAGGAGCTGCTCGACAAGCTCGATCCCGATCAGCGCGCCGTGTTGATCCTCGTCGAGCTCGAGGAGAAGGGCATGTCCGAGGTCGCGGAGATACTCGGCGTGAACGCCAACACGGCGGCGAGCCGACTGCGCCTGGCGCGCGAGCACGTCGAGGCTGGAATGGCGCGCCATCGCGCCCGCGATGGCTGGAGGCTCAAGTGAACGAGAACGACGACAAGGACGGCACCTCCCTGCTCGCGCCGCTGGCGACCGCGTACGAACCTTCGGAGGCGGACGCGGAGCGCGTGTTCGCGAAGATCCAGGCGTCGCTGCTGGCGCAACCCGCGGCGCCCGCCGCATTGCCGCCGCCCGCGCCGCCGCCTGCCGCGCCGTCGCCGCGCGTGAAGCCTCTCGTCGTCGTCGGCATCGTCGGCGTGATGTGCGCGCTCGCGATCGTCGGTGCCGTCGTCGGACAGACGCGCCGCGAAGCCCCGCCCGCGCCGGTCTCGACGCCGGCGTCGGTCTCTACGGCTGCGCAAGAGCCGGAGACTCCGCACGAGAGCATCACTGCCGCTCCGAGCAGCAGCATGACGTCGGTTCCCGTCGGCTCGCTCCCCAGCGTCGCGATCGCGAGGCCGCCGAGCAACGGGGCCAACGCGATGGCGGCCGCAGCGCCGACGACCGACAATCCTCCGTCGAGTGAGACGCTCGAGAGAGAAGCGCGTCTCCTCGCGGAGGCCCGCCGCGCCGTGCAGCGCGGGGACGGACCGCGAGCCCTCGCGATCCTCGACCAGCACGCGCGCGAGTTCCCGAGCGGCTTCCTCTCGAGCGATCGCGCGGCCGAGCGGATCGTCGTCCTCTGCAGCCTCGGACGCCGCGACGAGGCGATCGCTGCCGCAAAGGTTTTCCTCGCCGGTCGGCCCATCGGCCCGCTCACGCAGCGCGTGACGACGAGCTGCGCGGGACAGCCATGAAGAAGGCACGATCATGAAGCTGTCGCTCGGAACGGCCGCGGTAGTAGCTCTCGTCCTCGTCCCGATCATCGCCTGCGTGAGCGGCGGTGCCGACCAGGTGGCGATTGGCAGCGACTGCCCGAACGGGTTCTGCACCGGAGACTCCGGGCCGAGCTTCACTGCACCGCCCGTCGAAGCAGGGGAGGGGGGCGACCATTCGACGTCGCTCGTACCGCTCCTCGCGTGTGTCGGCACGAGCTGCCCCGCGCCGTATGCGACGTGCTCCAAGACGCCCTCGTTCCTGTGCGGGACCAACCTGTTGAACGACGCCGCGAACTGCGGCGCGTGCGGGGTCTCCTGCGAAGGGTTCGAGGGCATCAACCTCGGCGCCCGATGCGTCAAGGGCGCATGCGCCTTCGAGTGCCTGATCAAGAAGACGCCCGACGGGACGTCCGACGAGTTCCGCAACTGCAACGGCCTCCTCGACGACGGCTGCGAGATCGACATCTCGAACGACGTGGCCAACTGCGGCGCGTGCGGGAACACGTGCGCTGCCGGACAGCATTGCAATCATGGCAAATGCGGATGTCCCGGCGGAAAGACCGACTGCTTCGGCAACTGCACCGATACTCGATTCGACGACGGCAACTGCAAGACATGCGGTCATTCCTGCGCGTACATGCCGGCGACGGCGTGTAATCCGCTGCGTCCGAATACCGGTTACGGATGCGCTGACAGTGAATGCGATCAGCTGAAGTGCGCCACCGGATATGCCGATTGCGATCATGATCTCAACAAAGGCTGTACGAGCAACGGTTGCGAGACCGACGTTCGTGCCGATCCCAACAACTGCGGCGCTTGTGGCGTGAAGTGCGCGGCGCAGCAGGAGTGCCGCGACGAGGGTAACGGTCCGCAGTGCCTCGATACGTGTGCCAAGGCAGGACAGACGCAATGTCTCGACGGTTGCCGCGATCTCCTCAGTGACAAGTTCGACTGCGGAGTATGTGGGAATGCCTGTCCGAGGCCGAACGCTCACCAGACTGCTTCGTGCACCAAGGGATTCTGCGTGACCGATTGCATTCCTGGATTCGCCGACTGCAACGGCGACCCCACCGACGGCTGCGAGGTGGACTTGAAGGTGCACCCCGCGCATTGCGGAGCCTGCGGCAACGCGTGTGACTTCGCTGCGGGTCAGCCGTGCATCGAGGGCAAGTGCCTCATGGTCGAATGCGATGCGGGGGTGGCGAAGTGAAGAAGCTCTCCACCCTCTTTGGAGCGATCGTCTCCGTCGTCGTGGCGTCGTCCGCGAGCTGCGCCACGAAGGACGACGGGGCGCCGCCGGCCGACGTGCAGGATGCGTCGCTCGTTCCGGAGACGAGCACGGCGCCGGATCTCGACGCGAGCTCGGAGGCCGGCTGCGATGCCGCGAGCTCCGATTGCACGACCGAGGTGGCTCGTTGCGAGAACGTGGCGTGGTGCGCGGTCCCGACGAACGTGAGCGTCCTCTACACGCTCGCTGCCGTATGGGGCACGAGCGCTGCCGACGTATGGGCGGTGGGCTCCGGCGGAACGATCATCCACTACGACGGCGCCACGTGGACCGCGACGCCCTCAGGCCTCCACGAGACCTTCTACGGCGTCTGGGGTAGCGGTCCGAACGACGTCTACGCCGTCAGCAGCACGCAGGTCATCCTGCACGGGACGGGCTACGCCGCGGGAAAGGCGACATGGAACGCGGTCCCTACGAGCCTCGACGACTTCAGCACCGTCGTCGTGCGAGCCGTCTGGGGCAGCTCTTCCACCGACGTGCGCATCGGCGGCCGAGCGTACTCGCTCGACCCATCGCCGAGCGGCTTCGGCGATCAGTTCGTCAAGACAGCGACTGCCGACGGCGGCATCGCCTGGCGCCCGCTGCCCGGGACGCCGAGCATCACCAGCATCTGGGGAAGCTCCGCGAACGACGTGTGGATGGCGGCGGACAACAGCACCGCCGCCGCGTACGAGCGCGGAATGACTCTGCACGGCACACCCGCCGTGAGCAGCGGCACCGATGCGGGTGCCGAGGGCGGAGCCCCTGCCGACGATGATCGACTCACGTGGACGCCTGTCGACAGCCAGTCGGCCGTCACGCTCGAGTCGGTCTGGGGCAGCTCCGCATCGGACGTCTGGGCGGTCGGCGCGCTCGGAACCATTCGCCACATCACGCCTCAGGACGTGCGGTGGCAAGAGGTGCCTGCGCCGACCACCGAGACGCTTCATGCCATCTGGGGAAGCGGGCCGAAGGACATCTGGGCAGTCGGTAATGCGGGCACGATTCTCCACTACGACGGAGTCTCATTCCAGCCTTCGACTGCCCAGTTCCCCATCGGTCGAAAACCAAAATTGAATGGCATATGGGGCAGTGGTCCCAACGACGTATGGATCGTAGGAGACGGCGTCGCTCTCCATTACACGGGCCCGAAGCCGGGCGTGCAGGGAGGTGACCAGTGAGGCGATTCATCGCGTGCTCGGCGGTGGCGGCAGCGCTGGCCTCCTTCGGCCTCGCGTTGGCGGCGTGCTCGTCGTCGGACCCGGTGCCCGCTGCGCCGAGTGAAACCGACGCAGCGCAGGTGATCCCGTCGCAGGACGGCGCCATGGACGCGGCTCCCACGGATGCGGGCGCCGCGCCCGAGGCTGACACAGACGCGGCCCCGCGCATCTGCTCGGACGACAGCTTCTGTCACAGCGTCGTGCCGAAGGGACAGAACCTGCGCGGCGTCTGGGGCGACGGTCTCGGCGTCCTGTGGGCGATCAGCAACGAGGGCAACATCCTCCGTTGGGACGGCTCCACGTGGAGCATCTACCTCCAGGTGACGACGGAGGGCGGCGTCTTCTCCGTCTTCGGCACGGGCCCGACCGATGTCTGGGTGCCGTCGGACAAGGGCTTGCTCCACGGCACCGGCACGACGTCCGCGACGCTCGTCTTCGCGCCCGTGGCGCTGCCCGGTGACCCCTCGGTCTTCATCAAATCCGTGTGGGGAACCGGGCCGAACGACCTCTGGGCCGTCGGCGGGACCGAGAGCTTCGATACGCCTCCCTTCGCGACCGGTCGCGTCGTCCACTACGACGGCCTCGCGGACGGCGGCGGAGCATGGACCCTCGACGCGAGCCTCTCGTCCAAGCAGATCGCGTATCGCGCGGTGTGGGGCAGCGCGAGCACCGGCCCCTGGCTGCACGGCGGAGAGGCAAATTCGATCGGCGATTTCACGGCGGTCCTGATGCGCCGCGTCCCGGCATCGGCTGCGTGGAGCGTCGTCGCCGTCCCGCCCGACCCGAGCCTGACGTTCCATCCCGCACCGCAGTTCTTCGGGGGCTGTGCCCTCAGCTCCGACACTTCCCTGTGGCTCACCGGACTGAGCGGCGACTTCCTGCCGTCGTACTGGCAGGGCAAGAAGGTCACCGACGGCGGCACGGGCTTCGATTTCACCTACACGAAGCTCCAGTTCTGGCAGCGACCCCCGTACGCGGTGTGGGGCACGGCACCGAACGACACGTGGGCGGTCGGCCAGGACGGGCTCGTCGATCACTGGGACGGCACGCAATGGAAGAGCGCCGCCATTCGCGTCACGGCTCTGCCGGTCGCGAAGTCGTTCTGGGGAATCTGGGGAACGAGCACTGACGACTTCTGGGTCGTCGGTGACGAGATTGCCATCCACAAGACGAACAAAGGCAAGCCGTGACGGTACCGTCGATGAAGAGACGACATGCGATCGGCGCGCGCCGATTGGCCATCATCGTCACGGTCGCGTCGTGCACGACGATCGGCGCTCTCGCGTGCAGTACGTCGGGCGACGCGCGCCGGCCGTTCGACGAGGGCGTCGACTCCGCCGGTGGTGCATCGCTTCCCGACGCCATGGCGGACGCGACGGCGTCGCCGGAAAGCGACGCGAGCCACAAGCCGCCGTTCGCTCCGGACGACGAAGCCGTGGTGTGCGCGACGGCGCCCTGTGCGACGCAGATCGTCGCCGGCGAGGGTCACTTCTGCGCGCGCATGAGCGACGGGACCGCGCGTTGCTGGGGCGATGACACCCGCGGCTCGCTCGGTGCGATGGAGCCACCCACCGATGCCGATGCGGGTGACGCCGGGACGGCTGACGCAGGCGATGCCGGAGGCGGCGCGACCATCCCTCCCGTGACCGGGCTCACGGGGGCGGTGCGGCTCAGCGCGGGCGGCACGACGACGTGCGCGGCCCTGAACGACGGCGCTGTTCGATGCTGGGGCGGTAACGACACCGGTCAGCTGGGACTGAGCGCAGCGCCGGCGATCTTCGACGAGGATCCGCATCACGACCCCACCAGCGTCGCGCTTCCCAGCGCGGCGCTGCGCGTCGACGTCGGGCAGCGCGGTGCGTGCGCGGTCCTCGCGGCGGGCAGCGTGTGGTGCTGGGGCGACAACACGCAACGCCAGCTCGCACGTGTCACGTCCGAGGACATCGCGGGGCCCGCGGCAGCCCAGCTCGGAGGCCTTGCCGTCGCATGGACCGCTGCCGGCACGGGCACGAGCTTCGGCGTGACGACGGCCGGCGTCGTCTTCTCGTGGGGCGCCGTCGCGAGCAGCTACGGAACCGTCGCGGCGCGCACCGCTTCGGTCAGCCCGGATCCGCTGCCGCTCTCGATCGGGCTCTCCTCGGTGACGAGCCTCGCGGTGTCTTCGACGACGCTCGTCCCGCAGTACGGCACGTATCCGCCGCCTCCGCCGCTGGGCGTCGCGCACGCGTGCGCCGTGGTGAAAGGCGAAGTCTTCTGCTGGGGCGTCAGCCAGCTCGGCGCTCTCGCGATCGGCCTGCCGGATCCGGCGCCGAAGCCGACGCGCACGGTCGTCGAGAGCGAGAAGGCCTGGCCGCAGCAGGTCGCAGCGGGCGGCGACATCACCTGCGTGCGTCTCACGGACGGAAGCGTGCAGTGTGCAGGCGACAACTCGCTCGGCGCGCTCGGCAAGGACCCGAAGCAGGGCTTCTCCATGTTCTTCCGTCCCGTCGCGACGCTGAACGAGCACGCCGTGCAGGTCGCGGTCTCCGCGCACAGCGTCTGCGCGCTCGTCCAGGGCGGCCGTGTCCTCTGCTGGGGTGGCAACCAGAATGGCGAGCTCGGGCTTCGACCCGCGGATGGCGATCCGCATCCGACCCCCGCCCCGATCGGCTTCTAGGAAGGTCACGCGAAAGCACATGAACAGCTCCGGACAATCCAGGCATTCGAGCCGCTGCGTCGCGGCGGCGGCGGTGCTGCTCGTCCTCGCGGCGTGCTCGAAGCGCAGCGGGTTCAACGACGGCACCGATCCGCCGCCGCCCTTCGTCGCGCCGGACGCGAGCGCGGTCGTCCCGGTGGAATGCGGCCTCCACTGCTCACGCGATCTCAAGCAGGTGCTCACGGGCTGCGAGGGTGCAGAGCAGCTCGTCGCTCAGTGCAATGCCGACCAGGGCTGCGGTAACGGCGCGTGCGTCGACGCGTGCACGGCCACCGAGCTCACCAAGGGCTCGGCGGGGTGTGACTTCTGGACGGTTCCTCCCGACAGCCCCAACGAGGGCCGCGGCGGCTGCTTCGCCGCCATGATCGCGAACACCTGGGATCGTGCGGTGACCATGTCCGCCGAATTCGGGAATGGCAACTTCGATATCTCGAAATCGACCTATACCGTCTCGCGGCAGAACAACGACGCCGTGTATTCACGCCTCGAGGGCCCGCTGCCTCCCGGCCAGGTGGCCATCGTCTTCTTCGCGCACGACGACCTGAATACCGAGCCGAGGGCGGCGCGATGTCCGTCCACGGTCACGCCCGCGCTCCTCATCGACCCGACGACGCACGGCACGGGGAAGACCAAGGCATTCCACATCAAGACCGATGCGCCGGTGTCCGCCTATTCGATCTATCCGTACGGCGGTGCCGACTCGATGGTCCCGACCGCGACGCTGCTCCTGCCCGTCTCCTCGTGGACGCAGAACTACGTCGCGGTCAGTCCGGCCGACTTCGGCGAGACCGGCCGCAGGCGTTCGCTCCAGATCATTGCCAATCAGGACGATACCGAAGTTCGCATTCGCCCGACTGTCGAGGTCGCCGGCGGCGGCGGAATCGCCGGCGCGACGACCGGCGTCGTACAGACGTGGACGCTCGCGAAGGGCGAGGTCCTGCAGTTCTTGCAGGCGGCTCTGACGGGGAGCCCCGTCGAGACGAGCAAACCGGTCGGCATGTTCGGCGGCTCCGAATGCACGGAGCTACCGACACCGTATTGCGACACGCTCCAGCAACAGATCCCGCCGTTCGCTCAGTGGGGTACGGAGTACGCAGTCGTCCCGTACCAGCCGCGCGTCGCGAGCTTCTCGTCGGACGTGCGCGAGCAGGTTCCCTACTCGATCGTCGGCGCAGTCGACGGGACGACGCTCACGTACGAGCCGGCGCGCCCGCTGAACGCGCCGGAGAAGCTCGGTGCAGGGGAGAGCGCGAGCTTCATGACCGATGCCATCTTCGTCGT
>JAXDMI010000958.1:0-4878 GCA_034666145.1 Myxococcales bacterium
AGGCGGCGTGAAGGCCGTGCCGCCGCCTCCGCAGTCGGTGCCGCGCATCCCGCCGACGTCGAGCCCGAAGCCGCCGATGGGCGGCCCTGCCCCGCGACCGCCGATGCCGAGCGTGCCCGACAAGGACACCGTGCCTCCGTCGGCCGAGCCACGTCCGAGCGTGCGACCGCGCGCCCCGCTCCCGCTACCGAGTCAGCTCGGTCGCCCGACGAAGAAGGAATAGCGCCGCGACTAGCGGCGTTCGCACTCGAGATTTACGGGAGGTCCGGCGGCTCAGTGCTGCGCGGGCGGATACGACGGACGGCGCACCGACGACGGCGGCGGGGTCTCGTCTTCCGGGCGCGACTCGTCGCAGAAGAGGATCGCGCAGTGCTTGTTCTCGCTATGGCGAATGCGCGTGCACAGCTCGACGAGGTCCTCGTCGGCGTCGATGATCGTTCCTTCGACCGGCTGGGCGGTGCGGCCGTCGTACCTGCAGTTGTCGAGCGCTACCCAGCGCCCTCGATACTCGTCGCTCTGCCGAATTTGCGGCCAACTCATGCGACTACCCATGCGTGTCTCGAACCTCATCATTTGCTTCTTGGAACGCGTTTTGGTGTTTCGGGTCGGCCGTGAGCCCGAGGTGCTGAACCCAGCACGCAGAGACGGCCCTTCGCGTTGCCTACATCGCTACAACGCTCCCCCGGGACGGGTCAAGGCAGCGGGTGTCGTTTCCTCGCAACAGCTGAACACAAGACCAGGTTATTTCGCGCAAGTACCCGAAATGTCCGCTGGCACGTTTGCGCTCGGAAGGACTCTGTTCAGAGGTCCAAAGCCCCCAGGATAACTCAGGAAAAGCGGTCCGCGCGCGAGCCCTTCGGCTCGACGCGTCAATCCCGATCGACACTCCTCCGCGCCGCGACGATCGACTACCGGCGCGTCGTTCGCTTGCTCATCCAGCTGCCGATGCGGAACGCCATCTCGAGGGCTTGCCGGTAATTCAGGCGCGGATCGCAGACGCTCGCGTAGTTCTTGTCGAGATCCGCCTCTGTGATTCCGCCTCCGATGCACTCGGTGACGTCCTCACCGGTGAGCTCGAAGTGGATGCCGCCGAGGTCGGTGCCGAGCCAGTGATGCACGGCGAACGACCGCTCGATCTCGCGGAGGATGTCGTCGAAGCTGCGCGTCTTGATGCCGCCCGCCGTTGCGTGGGTGTTGCCGTGCATGGGATCGCACATCCAGAGGACGCGACGCCCTGCGCGCGTCACCGCCTCGACGAGCGGCGGGAGCGCCTTCTCGACTTCGTCCGCGCCCATGCGCGTGATGGCGACGAGCTTGCCCGCTTCGTTCGTGGGACTGAGGCACGTCAGGAGGCGCACGGCGTCCTGGGGATCGACCTTCGGTCCCAGCTTCACGCCCACGACGTTCTCGACGCCGCGGAAGAACTCCACGTGCGCGCCGTCGAGCGCGCGCGTCCGCTCGCCGATCCACGGCATGTGCGTCGTGAGGAGATAGTGGCCTTCGCGACGCGGGACCTTGCGCGTCTGCGCCGCCTCGTAGTGGAGGTTGAGGCCCTCGTGGCTCGTGTAGAAGTCGACGCGCGAGAGCTCGTCGACCGACATCTCGCCGAGCGCCTCCATGAAGCGCAACGCCTCGGCGAGCTTCTGCGTCGTTTGCATGTATTCTTCACGCAATTCGGGAGGCAGCCCCGAGCGCGTGAAGAAGCCGAGGTCCCAGTACTCGGGATGATGCAGATCGGCGAACCCCGCCGCGGTCAGCGAGCGCACGAAGTTGAGCGTGAGCGCGGCATGGCTGTACGCATCGAGCAGCGCGCGCGGATCGGTGCGACGCGCTTCGGCCGTGAATTCCGGGCGATTGACGAGGTCGCCGAAGTAGCTCGGCAGCGAGACGCCGTCGCGCTCCTCCGTCGGCTTGGAGCGCGGCTTCGCGTACTGACCGGCGAGGCGACCGATGCGGACGACGGGCTTCTTGCCGGCGTGCACGAGCACCATCGCCATCTGCAGCAGGATCTTGAGCTTGTTGGCGATGATGCCGGGCTGACAATCGAGCAGCGTCTCGGCGCAGTCGCCGCCCTGGAGCACGAAGCGCTTGCCCTCCTGCGCCTCGGCGATCGCCTTCTTGAGACGCTCGACCTCCCACGACGTGACGAGCGGCGGGAGCTGGGCGAGCTTCGCCACGACGCTGTCCACCGCGGCGGGGTCGTCATAGGCGACCTCTTGCGCGAGAGGCTTGTTCTTCCACGAATCGATCGTCCACGTCATCGGCTCGCGCCAGCGTAGCAAAGCGAGCGCGTCGCGAGACGGTTCACCTCGACATGCTCGAGGTCTCGCGATCCGTGATGGTCCGGACGATAATGCGCCGTGATCGCGATCTACGCCCTGTTCTTCATGGCCGGTCTCGCCGCGCTGTCATGGGAAGCGCTCTGGCAGCTCGAGACGTCGCTCGCGATCGGGATCTCGGCGAAGGGCACGGCGCTCACGCTGGCCATCACCATGGGCGGCATGGCGCTCGGCTCGGCGCTGATGGGACGCGCGCTGCGCTCTCGTCAGGTGGCCCGTCCGCTTCGCGTCTACGGCGTGCTCGAGATGCTGGTCGGCGTGATGGGGCTCGTGCTCTTCCTTCCGGGCCTCGGCGTCGTCGAGCGGCTCGACAGCACCATCGACGTCGGGCGCGAGACGCTCGCGTCGATCGTGCGCGTGGCAGGCATCGCTGCTGTGCTCGGTCCGGCGGCCGTCGCCATGGGCGCCACCATCCCCGTGATCGGGCTCGTCGCGCGCGCATCACGGTCGTCGCTCGCGAGCCTGTACGCAGCGAACACCGCAGGGGCATGCGTGGGCGTTCTCATCGCGAGCTTCGCGCTCCTCCCGTATCTCGGCGTCACGCACACCGCATACGCCATCGCCATCGTGAACTTTGCGGTGGGCGGCCTCGCCATGAGCTCGAGCCTGCGCGGTCTCGACATAGCGGAGAGGCCGCGCGACGCCGTCGAGGCTCCGGTCCCGAGCGCGTGGCTCGTCGTCATCGCGTCGGGCTTTCTCTCCTTTGCGCTCGAAGTGGCGTGGTTCCGTGCGCTGCGCGCGGCGTTCCTCGCGACCACGCAAGGCTTCGCGGTGATGCTCGCGACCGTGCTGCTCGCGCTCTATGCCGGCGCGCGTTTCGTCCCGTGGCTGGAGCGGAAGAAGATCCCCCTCGGCGCAACGCTCGCGGCCGCCGGTGTCGCGGTGCTTCTTGCCACCCCGGTCCTCGAGCGCTTCGACGCGCTCGCCGCCGCCAGCGCGCTCGAGACGTCGTGGATGCGGATCCCCATGTGGATCGCCGCCGCCTTCGTCGTCGTGGGACCCGGCATGCTCCTTCTCGGAACGTGCCTGCCGTGGGTGCTCGACCGCTACGTGGATCCCCCGCAATGGGGACGTGCCTACGCGACGAATACGCTCGCCGCGGTGGCGGGCTCCCTCGCGTGCGGTTGGATCTTGCTGCCTGCGCTCGGGTTCGCGCGCACGTCCTGGCTGCTCGGCACCGCCGCGATGGCGTGCGGGCTTCCGTTGCTCGCGACGGCGCGCTCTCGTGCCATCGCGGTCTCCGCCACGATCCTCGCGCTGCTCGTCGCGGTCGCCTCGGAGTCGGGGGTTGGTCGCAGTCGCGTCATCTCGAACCTCGGGAGCTCCGTCGCGCGCGTGGTCGCGTTCGAGGAAGGGCCGGACTCGACGATCGCCGTCACCGAGACCTCGGACGGCCTGCGCGTGCTGCTCATCGACGGCTTCGCGGCATCCAACAGCCCGACGGCAGGCGCCAATTACATGGTGTGGATGGGGCGGCTGCCGATGATGCTCCATCCCGCTCCGAAGCAGGCGCTCGTCATCTGCTTCGGCACCGGGCAGACCGCGAATGCGGTGCGCAGCGAAGGGCCGGAGTGGCTCGACATCGTCGACCTCAACGCCGCGGTGTATCGCATGGCGCCGTTCTTCGGCGCGAACGAGCACGTGCTCGACGATCCGCGCGTGCATGCCACCGTGATGGATGGCCGCGCATGGCTACGCCGCACGCCGCGCATCTACGACGTCATCACGCTCGAGCCGATGCCGCCGACCTTCGCCGGCGTCAACGCGCTGTATTCGCGCGAGTTCTACGAGACCGCTGCGCGCCATCTGAACGACGGCGGCACCATCGCCCAGTGGGTGCCTTTCCACATCCTGTCGCTCCATGATGCGCTCGCCATCGTTGCGACGTTCCAGGAGGTGTTCCCCGACTCGCTCCTCTGGATCGATCAACGAGGCGCGACGGGCATCGTCGTTGGTCGCAAGGGCGGAGCTCGCGACTTCGGCTCGGCGTGGCCCGGTCTCGAAGGGAGTCGCGCGGCGCTCGCGCGCGATCTCGACGGCGCGACCGTCCGTGCGCGCGTCGCGGCAGGCCCGGGCGCGATGGCGGCGTACGCGAAGAAGGGCGCCATCGTCACCGACGACAACCAGCTCCTGTCGTACGGCCCGCAGCGCTATCGCTTCTTCGACGCCTCGATGAAGGAGGAGGCGCTGCGCTTCTTCGTGCAGCCCACGGCCGCGACGCCGCGCGAGACGGCGCCGCCGTGACCGCGATCCGCTGACGGCGACCTACTTCGCGAGACGGAGCACGGCCGACTCGGTCAGCCAGTAGACGTGCGATGCGTCGACCGCGACGGCGCCCGGCTGAGCGAGCGCCTTCGAAGCCTGCGCGATGGCGACGGGCTCTCCGCCCGCGATGGGTGCACGCATGAGGCCGAGGCCCGACGACGGCGCGCCGTTGGAGCCGCCCGACTTCACCGGGAGCGCGTTGGGCAACGTGGTCGCGAAGTAGAGGCTGTCCTGGTCGGCGGCGATCGCGCAGGCCGCGAACGCGCCCGACGCG
>JAXDMI010000959.1:0-7097 GCA_034666145.1 Myxococcales bacterium
GCACCTCGGGCACCGGCAAGGTCCGCTCGCTCGCGATCGTTTCTTCGCGTGGTGTCGGCGTCCAGGTTCAGGACGTGGCGACGCTCGACTTCGCAGACTCCCTCGTCCTCGGCACCCGACCGCAGCCCAAGCTCGATGCGAGAGGCCATGATTTCGGCTTCGGGATGACGCTCGACAAGGGCTCGACGGTCACCGTGACGCGGTCGACCATCGAGCGCGCGTCGACGGTCGGGCTGCTCTCGCAGGGCGGAACGCTGACGCTCGACGGCGCCCTCGTACGAGAGACGCAGGCGTCCCGTCGCGGAGAGTCCGGACGTGGCATCTCGGCGCAGGATGGCGCCAAGGTCACGATCCTTCGCTCCGCCGTCATGGACAACCTCGAGATGGGCATCGTCGTCATCGACGGCGCCGGCTCGCTCACCCTGACCGACTCGACGGTCGCGAACACGAAGCTCGATCCCAGCGGCGGGTTCGGCATCGGCGTCCTGCTTGCCGGCGGAGTGACGGGCACGATCAACTCGAGCACCATCACGGGCAGCGAAGGGATTGGTTTCGCTTCGTCGGCGGCCGGCGGCTTGCTCAGTCGCTCGACTGTGTCGCGGAACAACGTCGGGATACACGTGCAGGACGGCGCGTCGCTCATCGAATCGGATACGGCGAGCGACGATCGCCTCGCGGTGGCCGTCTCGAAGGACACGCAGTTCGTCGACAACAAGACGCGCGTGGGCAGCGGCACCGTTCCGCTCCCGCAAGTCCTCACGCCCGGGCGTTAGGGGCGGCGTGCTGTCTTCATCGAAGCAGGCGTGAGGCATCGAAGCGCCGCGACGCGCATCGCGGCTCACCGATCGCCAGCGACCCCGTCCGGCTCGTCCCTCGTGATCCGCGGGTTCAGCTTCTCCGCGCGCGCGCGGAACCCATCCGCCTTCGCGGCGTCGCCGATGCGCCGGTAGATGCGCGACGCCGTCCAGAACAACGACGCCGACACGACCGGCATCGCCAGCGCCTTGTCGATCGACACCTTCGCGTCGCTCGCACGGCCGTTCGCCAGCTCCGCGCGGGCGAGCGCGACGTAGCTCGTACTGTTCGGCCGTAGCGTCACGTTCTTGCGCAGGAGCACGAGCGCCTGCTTCACGTCGCCGGTCGCCATGTAGAACTCCGACGCGTGCCAGTACATCGCCTCCGGATACTTCGCGAGGAGCGACGCATATCCGGCGTGCGCCTTCGCTTCGAGCTCCTTCGCTTCCTTCGTCTTGCCGCTCGCGTCGTACAGCTCGGCGAGCGCGTGGGAGAACTCGGGGTCGTCGGTGAGCTTCACGACCGCCTCGTAGATGCGCGTCGCTTCCTCGTTCTTGCCGAGCATGTGGAGCGCCTCCGCGAGATGCTCGTTGGCCGCGACGTACGTCGGAATCCGCTCGACGGCCGCGCGGTAGAACACGCACGCCTCTTCGAGACGGCCGGTCTGCGACTTCTGGATCCCGCGCTGCACGTCGAGGTGCGCGATGACCAACGGGCCGGTGTCGTTGACCAGGTCTTCGGCGGCCTCGAACGCCGCGTCGGCTTCGTCCTCGAGCCCGAGATCGTGATCGAGCTGCCCCTCGCGGATCCACGTCGCCGTCGTCGCACGCGCCAGTCGTGCGCTGCGAATGGCGGGGATCGCCGTGTCATAGCGGCCGTCGTTCCAGTCGAGATCCATCTCGAGCGATGCCGCACGCACCGCATCGGCACCGAGCTGCTTGGCGCGATCGACGTCGGCGCGTGCCTGCGGGAAGCGATGGAGGCTCTGCTCCTGCTCGGCGCGGGTCAGCCAGCAGATCGCATTGTCCGGATGGAGCCGGACGCACGTGTCGAGGGCATCGATGCCGAGCTGGATCTCGTCGAGGTCGCCGCGAAACCGTCCGCGCGTGTGATGCGCCGAGCTCAACGCCATTACGTTCGACAGCAGCTCCGGCCGCTCGCGCGTCAACCGCGTGAGCTCGGCGATCTGTCCGTCGAGGTTGGCGAGATAGATCCCCGCCTCGGTCGTCGCCAGCTCCGTCCCCGATTTCGGTTTCCCGCGCAGCACCCTCGGCCCTGACGCCACCGCCGACGCCGTTGCCGCCTCCTTGCGATGAGGAGGAGGCTTCCGCTTCGCGCAGCCGGTGAGCATCACCGCGGCGACGCAGAGAACCCACGCGACCTTCCGGACGAAGCGCGGATCACCCCCTCGCAAGGGATTCGGCTGGATCGCGTCGGGCTTCACTGGATCGACTGTACGCCAGGGTGAGTAGCCAAACGTCGCCTAAGTACCCACATTTCGAAGGCACGCGAGGCGGGCGGCGGGTGGCATCGATTCTGCTGAAGCCTATCGCATCATGAAGAAGGCACTGACGTTCGCCCTTCCGCTCCTCGCGGTGCTGATCGGCGCCCCGACCCCGAGCGAAGCCTCCGATCACGCCGACGGCGTGAAGACGACGCTCGATCTCGCGGCCGACCTCACCGACCTCTTCACGTTCACGAGCCCGAAGAACCCCGACAAGCTCGTGATGATCATGAACGTGCACGGGCTCGCGAACCGCACGTCGCGGTTCTCGAACGCCGTCGATTACAAGTTCCGCATCCGCCCCATCGCCGATGCGAAGAACCTCACGCCGAGCGCCGACGCCTCCAAGGAACAGAGCGTCGTGTGCTCGTTCACCGGCGGCATCGCCTTCATCGACGGCAAGCAGCACGCGACCTGTGTCTTCAACCTCGGCGGCGCGCCGCAGACGATCAGCTTCGAGACACGCAGCCCCAACTTCGCGGCCGGCGGCAGCAGCCCCGAGAACGGCGTGGCTCGGATCTTCGCGGGCGTTCGCTCCGATCCCTGGTTCCTCGATCTCGGAAAGACGGTCGCGTTCGACAAGGGCACGCGCGTCGACCGCGCCGGCGGCTCGAACGGGCTCCACGGGATGAACATCCTCAGCATCGTCGTCGAGATCGACAAGTCGAAGCTGAACGGGCCGCTGCTCGCCGTCACCGCTCAAACCGTCCGCAAGTGAAGAGGAGAGCATCATGAAAACCACCAAGTTCCTCGCGCTCGGATTGCTCTCGCTCCTCGCCGTCTACGGCTGCAGCCAGTCGACGGAAGACGACTCGTCGCCCGACCAGGCCGACTCGGAGGACGCGCTCATCGGCTTCAAGGGAAGCGTCGACAACGTGGGCGTCGTCGAAGCGACGACCATCATGCTCACGACGACGACCATCGCTCCGCCGCTCGACTCGGCGCTCGACTCGTACAATCAGTCGGATCCGTTCCGGATCGCTGCCGGCACGTACAAGAACGCGTTCGCGAAGAACCTGGTGAAGTTCGACGGCATCGACGGCAAGAAGGACTGGTCGGCCGATCAGGCGGCGAAGTGGGTCGCTCGCGTGTCGGGCGCCAACTTCCAGGTCATCGACACGAGCAAGCCGTGCAACTTCGATGATCCGCACACGTACCTCGAGATCGAGCGCGCGGCGCTCACCGGGACCGATCACAAGACGTGCGGCGGTCGCATGCCGAACGAGGACGCGCTCGACGTCACGATGAACTTCCTGGTGCGCGGCCCGGCCGCTTCGGCCAGCGGCGAAGGCGCCCTCAGCGACGGCGTCGATCAGGCCACGCAGAAGAGCGACAGCGCGTTCCCGTACCTCGCGGACCTGAACGGGTTCTGAGCACCAGCCGAGCAGCGCGACGGGCTCGTGCGCGTGGTCGTCCACGTCCGAGGGATCACAGCTTCATCTCCTCGTGCACCTGCATCACCTTCACCTGCGAGTGGAGGCCGCTCTTCTTCACGGCTGCTTCGAACGCGTCCGGTGTGCCGGTGAGGACAGGGAACGTCCCGAAATGCATGGGGACGACGACGCTCGGCGCGACCATGCGAACCGCGTTGGCGGCGCGATCGGGGCCCATCGTGAAGTGATCGCCGATGCACGCGAGCATGACGTTCACGCGATGACCCTGCGGGATGAGCGCCATGTCGGAGAATACGTCGGTGTCGCCCGTGTGATAGACGACCGGCCCGTTCTTGATCGAGAGGAGAAAGCCGCCGGGGTTGCCACCGGGACGCGCGTCATCTTGCTTGTTGTCGGCGCGCGTGACCGTCGAGCCGTGGACGGCGGGCACGAAGAGCACGCTGACCTCGCCGCCGAGAAACGGGATCTCGCCGCCGAAGTTGCCCTGCGAATCCATGCCGGCGGCTTCGGCGGGCATTCCCTGGTACTCGACCAGCGACTGGCCGAGATCGAAGGTGGTGACGAGCTTGGCGCCGGTCTTCTTCGCGATCGCGGCGGCGTCGCCCACGTGGTCGAAGTGACCGTGGCTGACGAGGATCAGATCGGCCTTGTCGATCTTCGCGAGGTCGTCTTTGCCCGTGGGGTTCTTCGGGTTCTGGATCCACGGGTCGATGAAGATGATCTTGCCGCCTGGGGTGACGAGCTTGAACGCCGAGTGCCCGTACCAGGTGAGCGTTGCTCCCGAGGCGGTCATCGGCGGCGGCTGTGCGGCGGTCGTCGACGTGCTCGCGACCGATGCGGGCGGCGCGGCACTGGAGCGATCTCCGCAGCCCGTCGCGAGGAGAGCGAGAGGAGCGATCACGAGAGAGGCAAGCGCGCACTTCATGGCGGCGTATCTAAGAAGCTCCACGCCGGATGGCAAGGCAGCATCTGCGCCCTATCCGGCGCGTTGCCGCGCATCGTCAAACGGATCTGCTCGGCGTAAACCTTTTCTCCTCGCCGCGCCCGCCACACTGGGTCACGGCGGGCGGAACGCGAGCGGCGAGGATGCCGCGACGCACCATCTCCGTCGTCGACCTCTCGCAGCGTTAACAGACCATCCCGGCTCGCGCGGCCACGCGAGTCGCATCGTCGCGGTCGAGCAGCGGCGGAGGCACCGAAAATGCCTCTGCCGCTGGCGTCCACTCGACGATGGAGGGTCTCATGCAGAACCGAAGGCAGTTCTTGTGTACGGCGGTGAAAGCGGCGGCCGGGGCGACCGTCACGCTCGTCTTCTCGCCTCTCGTCGCCGCATGCGGCTCCGACAACAACCCGACGCCCCCGACCACCACCACGAACCCCACGAACCCCACGCCTCCGGCGCCCACGAACCCCACGCCGCCCGCGAACCCTACGCTCCCCACGATCCCGGGCTGCGACGGCGCCGGAGCGGTGTCCACGCTCGTACTGGGGCACACGCATACTGTCTGTGCTCCCTTGGCCGATCTCAATAATCCACCTGCGGGAGGCCAGACGTACACGACGTCGGCGGCCGCCACGGACGGCCACATGCACCAGGTCATCCTCACTCAGGCGCAGCTCATGTCGATTGCGGCCGGGCAGACCGTGATGGTCACCACGACCGTCGTCGAGTCGCACACGCACGACTTCTCGCTCTGAGCTCTTTTTGTTTCGGAACCCTGCGACATACGCCGGGGTCGTGGCTCCTCAGGACCAGAGGAGCTCACGAATGCTTTCCACCCGCCCGCGGTCCTTCGGTTTTGTCCTGCTTGCCACCCTGGCGCTGCCCTTCGCTGCGGGCTGCGCCCCGGCCGACGGCAAGTCCGCCGCGCACGCTCACGGATCCGGAACCGACCCCAGGGTCAGGGCCGCGAAGCTCCAGCGCATCCGCCAGTGGGAGGCATCCCAGCTGAAGATGTTCCACGTCGAGCTCCCCGACGGCCTCATGTCGGCCGACGTCGAAGCGAAGGCGCCGCCGAAGGTGGAGTGCAAGAACCTCGAGGACGGCACCCGCAGCTGCGGCATCGTGCTCGACATCGGTAAGGACGACGAGGGCGACCCGCGGACCGTGGAGTGCTCGGCCACGTGGAACGCGATTCCGCTCCCGTTCGGAGTCATGGTGCGGACCGCCCTCGGGAAATTCGGCCTCGACGAGCCGCCGCGCGTGAACGTTGCGTGGGCGGCAGGGCGGGATGGCGGCCTCGTGGCGCGATTCAACGCGCACGTGAGCTACGAAACGCCCGAGAACACGATCGTCGGCACCGCAAAGTTCGCCGTGCGCTACACGCCGGGTCACACGTTGTTTTGCACCGACACGACGGGCGGCGCCGAGGCCACGATGCTGCGCCTCACGAGCGAGCTCTTCGACTCGGCCAAAGTGAAGGGCAACGCCGACGGCGTCGTCATCCAGGACGCCACCAAGGAGCGACGCGGCGATGCCGCCACCGGCTTTCGTTTCAGCTTCATCAAGAAGGCCGAAGACGGCGGCTTCACGGAGGTCTCGTCGTCGTTCCACGTGATGAGCACCGACGAACGTTGGGACGTGCGCGACTCCCTTCGGTCGGCGTCGCGCGACGAGAAGGGGGCCATCGAGTCCTTGCGACAGGTCTACTGGATGAACCCCAAGAACGTGTTCGTTCTCTCCGCCAAGCCGGGTGAGCAGGGGCGTGTTCGGATCAAGCTCGAAGCCAACGGCAAGAGCGACGCTCTCGAGGTCACGCCTCGCGCCCCGCTCAGCACCGAGATCTGGGAATCACCAGGGCTCCTTCGCGTCGGATCGGGAGGAAGCACGCAGCATCGATATGCCTTCCTCGCCGTGTCCGACGAAGGAGAGCCCACGCTCGCGTACTCGAACCTGACCCGGATCCGTGACGGGCTCGTCCAGGAAGAGGTGGAGGTGCACGGGAAGAAGTCGAAGAACGCCGACAAGCACGAGAAGAACGAGCTCTCGCTCGACGCTCGCGGCTTCGTCGTGAAGCAGGTCTCCAGCGACTCCGTCGACGAGCGCCTCTATCTCTCCGGGGCGCTACCGCTCTCGCCGTCGGGTTCGCCGCAAGCTGCAGCCCCGACGGCAACCGCGGGAAAATCCGCCGAGAGTCGGAGCGCAAAGCTGCCGAAAGGAAAGAAGCCGTGAGCCGCCGTGCATTCGGCCTCGCGCTCGTGCTCGGGCTCGTGGCGTCCGCTTGCGGGGGCGCGTCTCGCGTCGCGACGGCACCGACGACGCTCACGTCGGCCTCGTCGTGCGCCGGCATCAGCGTGCTCCTCGATCTGCGGGCGGATCTTCTCGAAGGTGTCCCCGCGTCAGGCGTGCCGGGATACCTCGCGCAGCTCGATATGGAGATCGCGTCGCTCGCTCTTGCGGAGCG
>JAXDMI010000960.1:0-4218 GCA_034666145.1 Myxococcales bacterium
CGTCGCGGAGCGGATCGACTTTCGCCAACGAAGGTCACGCGCCGCCGCGGCGACGCTAGCGGCTCTGTCGCCGCCTCCGCCTCCGCCTCCGCCTCCGCCTCCGCCTCCGCCGCAAGCGATCGAGCTCGCAATGCGCGGGCTGCACAACATGGGGTTCAGCAAGTCCGACGTGCGTCGAGCGGTGGATCACGTCTCGCAGCGTCGCATCGCGAACGGCGACGACCTCGACTTGCACGCTCTTCTGCGCGGGGCGATCGCGGCCCTGACCTGACTTTCGTCATCGACGAAAACGAACGTCGTGCGCGCGGATTCTTCCGGCGGCAGGCAAAACCGCACGCTCCATGCCCGGCGAGCCGTGGGGTACATCCATCCGCCGCGCTCGAGCTCGATGACCATTCGATGAACGTCGGAGGCGCGGCGCCGAAGAAGCGCTGGATACTTGCCGTCGGCATTGGTTCACGAGGCGGTAGCCAGGAGCTGAAAGCCACGCGTGGCAAGGGGCGCCACCCCACGACGAAGCCCGCGCGAGATCGAAGTCACAACCTCTGTGCCGCGGTACTAGCCTAGCTAGGGGGCTCCGACGAAGTGCATGACGTCCCGGTGTATCCGCTCCCGGTGCGTGAAGAACATCCCATGCGGTGCGCCGGCGTATTCGATGTACGTGCAGCCGGGCACGAGCTGCGCGCTCTGCCTCCCGAACGGTAAAGGAATCGACGCGTCGGCATCGCCGTGCAGGATCAGCGTCGGAAGGTCGAGCGCCCTCATGGCGGCTCGCTGGTCGGTCTCGATGACGATCCGACCGCATGCCAAAGCAACCTGGATTGGTGCGCTCATCATGTCCCATCGCCTCCGCGCCCCCGAGAGAATGCCCGATGAGCGTGATATCGCGGAGGTCCAGTTGCTCGATGACCGTGGCTCACGAAGACGACGGGCTTGCCTGAGCCCCAGTCTTGATAGAAGAGCTGCACCCCATCGCTTGCCGTGGCGATGAAGCTCGAGGCGTCTCGTCGCTTCGTGATGTCCATCAGCTCGGGGCCTTGTCGAGGAAGCCAACCACCTCCCGGATCCGACCGCCTTCCGTCACCAGGACATCGAAGCCGATGGCTACGGGGGCGATGAGGCCGGGTGCCATCGCGTGCCACGTGAAGCGGGCGACTTCATGGTGACTGTCGACGGCTCCGGCAAGGACGAAGACAACACCCGAGAACTGCTTCTGCACGGCCTCGAGAAGCGCGTCGATGCCGTCTCGACCCGCGACCCCCGCGTTCGGATCGACGTAGGTGCATTGCTCGGCGAAAATTCGATCGATCGTCGAACGGCGCGCTTTCGCGTCCTTTTCGTTCCAGCTCTCGAGATACGTGCGCACGAGGTCTTGCATGGCTTCCATTTTCTTTGCTCCTTACGAACCCGATCGTTCCTCCATTTCCTAACGCCTCGCCGCAGACGCGACGATTACCCAGGAGGTAAATGGCGTCGCGTTCGAGTAGGGCCAGCCATTACCCCAGGCGTAATGGTCGCGGCGCGGAGAGCGGCTAGAGTGACCGCGATGCGAAGCTCTGTGCGCCCCTTCGGTGAGCTACTGCGCGGATGGCGGGAACGTCGGCACGTGAGCCAGCTCGCCTTCGCAGGGGAAGCCGGCATCTCGACGCGGCACCTCAGTTTTCTCGAGACCGGGCGTTCCTCACCGAGTCGCGAGATGGTCTTGCGTCTTTCGAGGGTCTTGGCGGTCCCGCTTCGTGAGCGCAACGCTCTTCTTCATGCCGCCGGTTTCGCTCCCGCGTTTGCGGAGCGTCCGCTCACCGATCCCGCCCTCGAAGCGGCGCGGAAGGCGGTGGACTTGGTGCTCAGGGGGCACGATCCCTATCCCGCACTGGCCATCGATCGTCACTGGACGCTCGTGGCATTCAACGATGCGCTTCCGCCTCTTCTCACCGGGGCGAGCGCGGCGCTCGTGAAGCCACCGATCAACGTGCTGCGGCTGAGCCTCCATCCAGACGGGCTCGCGCCACGGATCCGGAACCTGCCTCGATGGCGAGCGCATCTGCTGGAGCGTCTTCGGTTGCAGGTAGAAGCCACCGCCGACTCGACGCTGAGCGACCTGCTCCGCGAGCTCACGGAGTACCCGGCGCCAACCGCAAGCGGCTGGGTGGACCACGACGGTGAAGAGTGCGCAGGCATCGCCGTGCCGCTCGAGCTCATGACCGACGAAGGAGTTTTGTCCCTCATCAGCACGACGACGATTTTCGGCACACCGGTCGACATCACGCTCTCGGAGCTGGCGCTCGAATCGTTCTTCCCGGCGGACCCGAGGACGGCGGAGCTCCTCGCTGAAGCGGCAGCGCGTCGCCGCCAGGCGTTCGTCGCTGCGTAGGCACGCGCAGTCGCAGCGCTTGTCGGGTCATCGATGCGGTCCGCGCGGCATCAACCCTCGAACATCAAGCGCGCGACGAGGCCTGCGACATCAGCGGTCGGCACGGGCGATCGAACCGAGCGAGCTGGCCCTCGACGATGAGCTTGCTCATCATTACCGGGCGGACGCTGACGGGCGCATCGTGCACCGCGCACCGATCGACGTCCCTGCGATGACGTACATGCACGACATCGCCATCACCGAGGGGCATCTCGTGATCTGGGATTTGCCCGTCCTCGTCGCCGACTATCGCTCGCCCATGCCGTTCCTCTGGTCGGACGAATATCGCGCGCGCATCGGGGTGATACCGCGGGACGGTCGTGACGCGGACGTCCGATGGTTCGACGTCGCACCGTGCATGGTCCTCCACACGGTCAACGCGTTCGAGGACGGCGATCGCGTCGTCCTCGACGTGGTGCGCGCGCCGCGCATGATGGCGCCCGCCGAGCTCTTCCGGTTCACCCTCGATCTGCGGACGGGCCTCGCGACGGAGACGGTCATCGACTCACGCTTCGTCGACTTGCCCCGCATCCATCCCGCGTTCGAGGGCAGGAAATATCGCTGGGGCTATGGAGTCGAGCTTCGCGATTGGGAAGGAGGCGGATTCCAGAATACGACGTTGAGGAAATACGACATGGACGCGCGCACGTCGGTCGTCCACGACTTCGGACCATCGCGCATGCCCGGCGAGTGCGTCATCGCACCTCGATCGAGCGCTACCTCCGAAGACGACGCATGGGCCATGCTCTTCGTCTACGACAAGAGCCGTGACGCGAGCGACTTCGTGATCTTGGATGCCCACCGCTTCGCGGGCGAGCCGGTGGCGACCGTTCGCCTGCCGTGCCGAGTGCCGGTCGGCTTCCACGGCGCGTGGATCCCGGACGCGCGCACGGCCTGAATCACCTGCGTTGATGCGCTTCAGCGTGAGGGGCACCAGATGGCCGACAGCCTCAGATATCCGCCGTCCGTCGCGACGGTAGCGCAGGTCTTCGGACAGATCATGAAGAGCGTTGGCGTCTGCCCATTGCCGGGATCGACGTAGTACCAGCCGTCAGCGGTGCCACAGCCGTCGCTCGTGCCCGCGTATTGGCCAATGTCCTTGGTGGGGCCGACGTCGACCCTGATGTTGTGAGGATCCCAGCCCTTCGCATCGAAGACCGGGCCGTTTGGCGAGGGCCCTGACGGCAGGAGGTACTCGCAGTCAACCGTGGTCGGTTCCGGGATCCACGTGTACCAGTGGCACTCGACGGCCCCGGCGTCGCCCGAGGGGACGATCATGCCCGAGTCCGCGCCGCCGTCGTCCGTCGAGCTCGCGCTCGCTTGATTGCCCGAGGGGCCGCCGAGGCTCGTGGTCTTGACGGCGCAGGCGACGAGGCCCGTGGAAACGGCGAGACAGAAGAATGCGCGGTGGATCATGGCGCGTGAGTGTTCGAGGTGCCGTGCGTCCATCACAGTTTCTCCGGAGCACGTCCGATTGACTCGACGCCCGCGCGCAGGGGGCTGTCCGGGTAGTGCTCGACGAATGCACGGGCCAGGGATGCCGCACGCGCACGATCACCCGACTCGCTTGCGAGGCGAACGTCGAGCGCATCTCGTTCCTCTCCGAGCTGGCTGCTCGGAAACCGCGCACGTGCGTCGGCGAGCTTCACGCGCGCGGTGACGGTGTCGCGTCGGCCGAGCGCCGCGCGCGCCTCCTGGAGCAGCGCCGCTTCCTCGCGAAGCTTGCTGATCGCCGCAGGGTGAGCAGGCGCGTCCTCGACCGGCGTCCGCTTCGCGAGCGGCGATGCGCTCACCTTCGCGCCGGCACC
>JAXDMI010000961.1:0-5285 GCA_034666145.1 Myxococcales bacterium
ACGAAGGCCGTGGCCGCGCTACCGCCCGAGGCCGACGCAGCGCCGATGCTCCAGAACGGGAAGCCGGCGGCCGATCGCGCGATGCTTCCGCAGCCGGGCGACACGTTCGAGATCCGCTGAGCGTTACGCGAGGCGCTCGCGATCGTGCGGGAGCTCGAGGTGCGCGACGTCGGGCCCGAGCGGCACGATGCGGTGCGGATTCACCGTGGTCTGGCTCCAGTAGTAGTGCGTCTTGATCTGATCGAGCCGGCACGTCTTCTTCACGTCGGGCATCTGGTAGATGTCGCGGAGGTAGCCGGAGAGGTTCGCGTAGTCCTGGATGCGCCGCACGTTGCACTTGAAGTGGGCGTAGTAGACGAGGTCGAAGCGGAGCAGCGTCGTGAACATCGCGACATCCGCCTCGGTGAGCGACGCGCCGCACAAATAGCGCCGCTTCGCCAGCACGCCGTCCCAGTGATCGAGCGCGGCGAAGACGTCCTTGCACGCCTCCTCGTAAGCCTCCTGCTTCGTGGCGAAGCCTGCGCGATACACGCCGTTGTTGACGGGCGTGTAGATGGCGTCGAGCGTCTCGTCGATGGCGGGGACGAGCGCCGGCGGCGCGAGCGACGTCTTCTTCTTCGCGTGCGCCTCGAACTGGGTGTCGAGCATGCGAATCACTTCACGTGACTCGTTGTTGACGATCGTCTTCGTCTTCTTGTCCCAGAGGATCGGCACCGTGACACGACCGCTGTAGTGCGGGTCGGCGGCGAGATAGACGTCGCGGAGGAAAGGCTTGCGCCCGATGGGATCGGGCTCGTCCTTCGCGAACGACCATCCGTCGTCGCTCATCTTGGGATCGACCGCGGTAACGGAGATGGCGTCTTCGAGACCTCGCAGCGCGCGGACGATCAGCGTGCGATGCGCCCATGGGCACGCGTACGAGACGTAGAGGTGGTAGCGCCCCGCCTCCGGCGCGAATGGCGACGAGCCGTCGCTCGTCACGCCCCCCACCTGCGCACGGAACTTGGTTTGTGGCCTTTGGAACGCGCCGCGCGCATCCGGATCGTACCAACCGCTCTTCCACACGCCGTCGACGAGCTCACCCATGCTCTCGTCATACCGCGATCGTCGGGCGTGGTCACTGAGGCGCAGGGACACCGATCGGTGGGTCCTCTATAGTGCCCGTATGAGCTCGTCGTTGCGCGACTCGATGCCCCCCGGCTTCGGAGACGTCCCGCCGATCGACTCGCTCTGGGGCTCGTTCGTCGATCCTGCGCTCGAGCGTGAGTTCGCGAAGGAGGACTTCGCGCGCGCCGTCCAGAAATTCGCGCGCTTCAGCGTGACGGTGAGCCTTGCCGCGTTCCTCGCGTACGGCGTGCACGACGCGCTCGTCATTCCCGAGGTGCGGACGACGGCGTGGGCCATCCGTTACCTCTTCTTCGGACCGATCGCCGCGCTGCTCGTGATCTTCGTGTTCAAGAACAAGCGGCACACCTGGCATCAGCCGGCCATGCTGGTCTTCGGCCTCGCAGTGAACGTGGTGGTCATCTGGATCGGGGCCATCGCGCCGCCGTCGGGCTTCTTCCTCTATACCGCGTACGCGATCGTGTTCGTCACCGTCGGGCCGTTCCTCGCGCGCATGAGCATGAAGACGCAGGTGCTCTACACGGCGCTCACGCTCGTCATCTACAACGTGTTCGACGCGTTCGTCGCGCACGCCGCGCCGATGGTGCATCTGTCGCTCAACGCGGCGCTCCTCACGCTCGGGTCGGTGGGCGCGCTCGCCGCGCGGCAGCTGGATCTGCAAGGACGTCTCGCGTTCCTCCAGCGGCGTATCATCCGCGACCAGATGGCGGCGCTCGACGCCGAGCGAAGCCGCAGCGAGACGTTGCTGCTCAACGTGCTGCCTCGTCGCATCGCCGAGCGCCTGAAGAAGTCGCCCGGCGTGGTCATCGCCGATCGCTTCGCCGGCGCGACGGTGCTCTTCAGTGACATCGTCGGGTTCACGGAGCTGTCGACGCGGCTCACGGCGGAGGAGCTCGTGAAGCGCCTCGACGAGATCTTCACGCACTTCGACGTCCTCGCGGAGCAGCTCGGGCTCGAGAAGATCAAGACCATCGGTGACGCGTACATGGTCTGCGGAGGAATCCCCATCACGCGCAGCGATCACGCGGAGGCGGTGTGCGAGATGGCGATCCGCATGCGCGAGTGCGTCGACAAGCTCGCCGAGGAGATGGGCGGCGAGCTACGGGTGCGCATCGGCGTCCACACCGGGCCGGTCGTCGCCGGCGTCATCGGCAAGAAGAAGTTCATCTACGACGTATGGGGCGACACGGTGAACACCGCGAGCCGGATGGAATCGCACGGCCTGCCGAACGCGATCCAAGTCTCGGACGCGACGTTCGAGCTCACGAAGACACTCTTCGAGTACGAGAGCCGCGGCACCATCGCCGTGAAGGGCAAGGGCGACATGCAGACGTATCTCCTGCTTCGCCGCCGCCCCCCAGAGAGCGAACGCAAAGCCGCCCTCCCCGCCCTCCCCTGACCCGGGGTCGGGGAGGTCATGGCTTCAGGGGGAGGTCATGGCTTCAGGAAGGAGACGAGCGCTGCGCAGCCCGTGCCCGTCATCTTCACGACGATCGGTTGGCCCGGCTTGATCGTGACTTGGCGGCTGTCGCTCTGGAGCTCGTCGACCACGCCGATCTTCGGCAGGTCGAGCGTCGGCGCGCTCGGGGTCGCGCTGCGCTGGAACGGCGAGCGCAGCGTCGTTGCCGCGGCGGTGCCCACCAGCACGTCGAGCGAGACGTCGCGCACGCCGAACGCGAGCACGTGGACTTCGGTGCCGCGGCCCGTGACCGTGAGCTCCATCGACTTCGCGGCGCTGCCGAGCGGTACGACGCGCTTCGTGACGAGCTGCAGGCCGAGCGGCTTGCCGTCGTCGCCGACCTTCGACTTCATGCCCGCTTCGACATCGGCGAGGAGCTTCTCGAGCGCGGCCTTGTGTCCTTCGTCGCACGTGCCCGACTTGGCTTCGCCGGCCACGAGCGCGTCGACGGCAGCCGCCTTGCTCGCTTTGTCTTCCTGCGCAGACGGCTTCTTCGCCGCCGCATTGGCGTCGGCGGTTGCCGCCGGCTTCGGCGCTTCCACCGGCGCAGGCGGCGCGCCTCCACAGGCGACGGCGCCAAATACCATCGAGGCCGTGAACAGAGCCGAGACCCGCGAACGAGCAAACCCGAGAGAGAACGAACGCATGGGCTGCCTCATCGCGCGTTTCCGCCCTCCCGGCAAGATTGGGGGTAGCGGATGAGGCTCATTTTCCCGGGTTTCCATGGGTTTTGCGCGGTTTCGCGTCCAAAGGGAGAGCCGACAGAACCTTTTCCCGAGTGGTCCGTTTTACGGGTGTGGATGATGCCGCGCACGCGCGGGACCTCGCCGTGACGGAGGAGACGCAGATCGAAAGAGTAGAGACGAGCGGTACCGTGTCGCGAGATAGTACGGGGCGCGTGAGCGCGAACCCGCACGACCCTCCCGACGAAGTCCTCGTCGTCCGCTTCCAAGGCGGCGATCGAGCGGCTTTCGCGCTGCTCGTGCGCCGGCACCAGTCCGGCCTCTACAATTTCGCCCTCCGTAACCTGCGTGAACGCACCGCAGCGGAGGACATCGTCCAAGAAGCGTTCGTGCGCGTCGCGCAGAGCGCAGCCGACTTCAAGTCGGACGCCCGTTTCTCGACCTGGGTCTACACCATCGTGCGCAACCTCTGCATCGACCAGATCCGCAAGAACGCTCTCCGGCGACACCCGTCGCTGGACGAGTCGGCGCGGCGGAGCAGCGACGGCGGCGAAGGCCCGACGCTCGGCGAGCAGACGGCGGATCCGCGCGGACGCTCCGACATCGAGCGCACCGTCGAGGGCGGCCGCATGAAGGAGCGCATCCTCGCCGCGATCGACGCGTTGCCCGACGATCAGCGCGAGGTCTATCTCATGCGCGAGATGTCGAATCTCCGCTTCAAGGAGATCGCGGAGATCACCGGCGTTCCCGAGAACACGGTGAAGAGCCGCATGCGCTATGCGCTCGAGCGCCTGCAAGAGGCGCTCACCGAGTTCGAAGAGCACGCGAGGGCACTCACGTGATCGACTGCGAGACCTTCCGCAACTGCGAGATCGACGCTCTCTACGGAGAGCTCGATACAGAGTCATCGGCTGCGATGACCGCGCATACCGCGACGTGCGCCGACTGTTCGGCGCGCCTCGAGCGCCTCCGCAAGACGCGGGGCCTCGTTCTCTCGGTGGCGGTCGAGGCGGTACCGAACGATTTCGAGTCGCGGATCATGGCCGCGGTCGATGCCGGGATGGCGAAGCGTGCGTCGGTGATCCCGATCGGTCGCGCGTCCGCGCCCGCCGGCACCGGCGTACCTGCGCCGAAGGCCGAAGGCGGCGCGAAGATCTTCCGGTTCCTGTCGCGCCCGTCGTTCGCGGTCGCCGCGACGTTCCTTCTCCTCGTCAGCGCGGGCGCGTTGGTCTTGGTGCGCAGCGGCACGTCGCTGAAGTCGATGGCGAAGAACGACGAGTCGCCGAGCATGCAGGCCGCGCCGATGTCCCCCGGGCTCGTGCCGGTCCCGATGCCCGCCGAGGCGCCCGCAGCATCCGGTGCGCTCGCCGAGGCCACGGCGACCGCAGCGCCGACGACGTTCGGCGTCGCGCCGCCGGTGGTGCAGCCGCAGGGTCCCGCAGGCGCCGTCGCGATGAATGACTCGTCGGAGATGAACGGCCTGCCGCGAAGCGCTCCCGCCGCGAAGGCGGTCGCAGCGGCTCCCGCCGCCGTCGCCGCGCCGCCGTCGAAGCGAAAGGCCGGCAAGGCGTCGGCGTCAGACGCCGACGATCGCGCGTTCGCAGCCGCGAGGTCGCTCTACAACGCCGGTCGGTATGCCGACGCGCTGCCGAAGTTCGACGCGCTCTCGGCGAGCAACCCCGAGGCCGATCTCTACGCTGCACGCTGCATCGCCAAGACCCGCGGATGTGCAGCGGCCGAGGCTCGCTACGACACCGCCGCGCAGACGAACGCCGGCACCGAGACCGGCAGCCGCGCGCAGCTCGAAGGCGCGCGTTGCTACCAGTCCACCGGCGACGTCGTCGCCGCGCGGAAGCGCTACCAGGCCGCGAAGGACGAAGCGTTGCTCGAGAACGAAGCGGCGAAGGCGCTCGACGATCTCGATCACACCGGTGGCGGTGGCGGCGCCGCCGGCGGAGCGCACGCGGCTCCGAAGCCGGCACCGCGCGCACCGGCGCCGTCCCCCGCGTCGCCGCCCG
>JAXDMI010000962.1:0-3781 GCA_034666145.1 Myxococcales bacterium
TCGGACGCGAACGCGAGACCGGCGACGAGCAGCGCGGCGAGCGCAAGACAAACGACGACGACCTTCCGCGCGGCGCGCGGGACACCATGGCTCTTCACGGACGACTCCCTTGTCGGGTCGTCGCGTACGGATCGCTCGCCATGCGCAGCAGCGGCTGCGTTCGGGACGCGATCGCATACGGGGGAGCCGCGCGCCGCTCTCGCGTGCGCGCTACGTTCCCTGCGGCGACCTCAACCCATCATCGGACGAGCACCGCATTTCGTGACGCACGTCGTGTTCACGGCGAAAAATGCGGTAGCTTCAGACGATGTCCTGGCGCGGCCCGGCTTTCACATCGCTGATCGTCGGCGGTGTCGTGTGGGTCGCGTGCGCCGACTTCAGCGCCAGCGACGCCACCAACGCGCCGGCCGATGGCGGATCAGGAGCCGACGTGTCGGCTGCCGGCGAAGGCTCCGTCGAAGCGGACGCCGCGATGGGAGACGGCGGCACGGGTCAGGGATGCGCGCGCTTCGCCGACGCCTCTTTCTGCGTCGACTTCGAGCAGCCCGATCCGCTCTCGCCGATGGTGTGGACCGCGCCGCGCACGAGCATCGACGCCGGCGCCATCGAGATCACCACCGAGCGCTCGGTCAGCCCGCCGCACGCGGCATCCTTCGTCATGCGCGACGGCGGTCCGGCATGCGATTTCTTGGTGCTCGAGCGCTCGTTCACCGGCGACTTCCAGGCGCTGCGTGCGCGAGCCTCCGCCAGCGTCGAGGTCGGCGGCTGGTTCTTCGTCGTCCAGTCGCATCCCAGCCCCTTCGTCTCGTACGTCTTCCTGGTCTCGATGGGCGAACAGTCCGCCGACATGATCGTTCAGCAGAACGGCCCCGACGGCGGTCCCACCACCCTCGATATCGCGAGCATTCCGTTCGACACCACGCCGCTCGGAGTCTTTCAGGACGTCGTGGTCGAGGTCGACGCGCGGACGCATTCCGCGCGCCTCACCGTCGGCACGAAGAGCAAGAGCGCGACGCTGCCGGCCGCGTTCACGGCGAAAGATCTGCGCGTCACGCTCGGGCCGTTCTGTCACGACAGGGCCCAGCACGTGCTCGTCGACGACGTCGCGGTGTGGGTCACACCGTAGTAAGGTTGGCGACCGTGCCGACCACCTTTGCCCGCCGTCTCGACGTCGTACAGCCGAGCGTCACTCTCGCCATGAATGCGCGCGCAGCCGAGCTGCGGAACAAGGGCGTCGACGTCTTCGCGTTCGGCGTCGGCGAGCCGGACTTCGAGCCGCCCGCGCTCGTCATCGAAGCGGCACGCAAGGCGCTCGAGACCGGCGTCTCCAAGTACACCGCGGTCACCGGCATCCCGGCGCTCAAGCAAGCCATCTGCGGTCGCACCTCCGCGGTGCGCGGCTGGACCCCGAAGCCGAGCCAGGTCACCGTCGCCATCGGCGCGAAGCACGCGCTCTTCAACCTCGCGCTCGCGCTTTACGAAAAGGGCGACGAGGTCGTCATCCCTGCGCCGTACTGGGTCAGCTACCCGGAGCAAGTGAAGATCTGCGGAGCCGAGCCCGTCATCGTCCACACGGACGAGGCGTCGGGCTTCAAGATGTCGCCCGAGGCCTTCGAGAAGGCGCTCACGCCGCGCACGAAGGCCGTCATCCTCTGCACGCCTTCGAACCCCACGGGCTCCGCGTACACCGAGGCCGAGCTCCGCGCGCTCGTCGAGGTCTGGAAGAAGAGCGACTCGTGGCTCATCGTAGACGAGATCTACGCCGACCTCGTCTACGACGGCTTCAAGCACGTCTCGGCCGCCACGATGCTGGACGGTGCGGACGCCCGCGATCGCTTGATCATCGTCGACGGCGTTTCGAAGACCTACGCGATGACCGGCTGGCGCATCGGTTGGAGCATCGCGCCCGAGCGCCTCGCGAAGGCGCTCGACATGGTGCAGGGCCAGAGCACCACCAACGCAACGGCCATCGCCCAGCACGCCGCCGTCGCTGCTCTTACCGGTCCGCAAGAAGAAGTGGAGCGCATGCGCAGCGCCTTCGAGAAGCGGCGCGTCGTGATGGTCGAGGGCCTCCGCTCGATCGCCGGCGTGAAGTGCCGCATGCCGGAGGGAGCGTTCTACGCGTTCGCCGACTGCCGCTCGCTCTACACCGCGACGTCGGGCATCGAGTACAAAGGCAAGCCCATCACTACCGACGAGGAGGTCGCGTTCTTCCTCCTCGACCAGGCCCACGTCGCGGCAGTCCCGGGCGGCGCGTTCGGCGCGCCCGGGTACGTGCGGTTCAGCTACGCGACGAGCGAAGAGCGCATCAGGAACGGCATCGCATCGATCAAGCGCGCCATCGAGGCGGCGAAACGGGCCTGACGCGTCGTCGGCAGGCGGGGGAAACCATGCGCGTCCATCTCGGCTCCGATCACGCAGGCCTCGATCTGAAGACCGCGATCGCTGCGCGTCTCCGCGCGCTCGGTCACGAGCCTGTCGACCACGGCCCCGAGACGTTCGACCCCGAGGACGACTACCCGACGTACTGCCTGCGCGCCGCGGAAGGCGTCGTATCGGACACGTCGGCGGGCGCTCTCGCCATCGTGATCGGCGGCTCGGGCAACGGCGAGGCGATCGCTGCGAACAAAGTGAAGGGAACGCGCTGCGCTCTCGCGCACAGCGACGAGACCGCGCGGCTTGCGCGTCAACACAACGACGCGAACGTGATGTCGCTCGGCGCGCGCATGACGGCAGAGGTCGATGCGCTCCGCTTCGTCGAGATCTTCGTGACGACGCCCTTCAGCGGCGATGCCCGACATGCACGGCGGATCGCGCAGCTCGCAGAATACGAGAAGACGGGCAAGTTACCGGAAGTCCGGCGCGCTCCCTGACATCGCTGTCATGGCGCGAGGAGTGTGTGTGGCCTCGTCGCCACAGCGCGCGTGGTACGCGGATGGTGTGCGGATGTAGAGCGCGGTCGCGTGACGTGCCGTGCGAAATTGCCACACGCGACTGAGTTCTTGCGATCGCACCTTTTCGTGTACCCTCCGTCTCGGTTCGTTGAGGACCACCGAATGAGGGAAACATTCGCAGCGGAATCTTTGTTTGGATTCTTCCGCGCATGTCTCCGTCAATCGTGAGTCGGGGCGCCCGCTGGCCTGCAATCCCGTTGTTGGGTGCGCCTGCGTCGCGCCGTCTGAGCGTCGGAGAGGACGCCGTTCAAGGAGAGCTTTGTATGAACACATTGAATCGCTTCAAGGCGTCCCTCGTGGCTGCCACCCTCGTGGCGCTGCCCATTCTGTCGAACGGCTGTAGCTCGGTCACCGATGCCCAGGCCGCGGTCTGCTGCACCGAGTTCAAGGCCGGCGGCACCGTCGACGTGAAGATCGGCGGAAGCCTCGAAGCGCAGACCGCCGTTCAGGCCGTCGCGGACTTCTCGGGCATCGCGTCGGCCGGCATCGACGACATCACCGCGGCATGCCGTGGCATCGCGACCGACCTCGACGCCGACAAGGCGGCGGGCGACGCGGCCGAGGCGAACGCCGACAAGCAGGCGAAGATGAACGCCTGGTGCAAGCTCGCTGTCGACACGATCGGCACCATCAAGGGCAAGGCGGGCGGTACGCTCAGTCTCGTCGTCGTTCCGCCGCAGTGCAGCCTCAACGTCAGCGCGAAGGCGAACTGCTCGGCGAAGTGCTCGGGCTCCGCGTCGTGTGACCTCAAGGCGAACCCGCAGAAGTGCACGGGCGGCTCGCTCGAAGTCTCCTGCTCGGGCTCCTGCTCCGGCAGCGCGACGGCT
>JAXDMI010000963.1:0-3913 GCA_034666145.1 Myxococcales bacterium
GCTCTGCGTGGCCTCGGCCATCGCATCGAGCGTGACGGCGTTGGAGTCGTAGATGAGGATCAGGTTGTCGAGCTTCTGGTGCCCGGCGAACTCCATCGCCTCGAGCGCCACGCCCTCCTGCATGCAACCGTCGCCGGCGAGGCAGACGATGTGATGGTCGAAGATGACGTGCTCCTTCGTGTTGAAGCGCGCCGCCGCCATCTTCTCCGAGACCGCCATGCCGACGGCGTTGGCGACGCCCTGTCCGAGCGGCCCCGTCGTGGTCTCGACGCCGCTCGGCGCGTGCGTGAGCTCGGGATGACCAGGCGTCTTCGAGTGGAGCTGCCGGAAGCGCTTCACCTCGTCGAGCGTCATCTCCTTGTAGCCGCTGAGATGCAGCCAGCTGTAGAGGAACATCGAGCCGTGGCCGGCGGAGAGCACGAAGCGATCGCGGTTCAGCCACTCCGGATGATTCGGACAATGCGAGAGCGCATGCCCGTAGAGCACGGCGCCGATCTCGGCGCAGCCGAGAGGCAGTCCGAGGTGGCCGCTCTGGGAGGCATGGACCGCGTCGATGGCGAGGCCTCGAGCGATGGTGGCGGCGCTATGGAGTATTTCTTTGGGGAGCGAGCTCATCGACCGGCGAAGCTAACACGATCGCCGGGAGCGCTACAGGGTCGCCGGAGCCCTATTTCAGCGGCTTTTGGCGACTTTTTCGTTGCGGGCGCGCGGCGGCCCGCTTCGCGGCGTGTGCGGCAGCGCCGAACAGACCGGCGAACGGCTCGGTGCACACCGCGATCGGGATCTTCTCGAGGAGCGGCCGCATGCGTCCCTTGTCGACGAACGCTTCGAGGAACGGGCTCGAGCGCTTGCGGCGCGCGGGCAGCCCCGCGGCGAGCACGCCCGCGAGGCGCGCCGATGCGCCGCCGCAGATGTAGACGCCGGCGGTGGCGAGCGATTTGAGCGCGAGGTTGCCGGCCTCCGCGCCGTACACGCTGCACCAGAGCTCGACGGCGCGCATCGCCGCCTCGCTCTTGCCCGTCTCGGCGAGATCGACGACGGCGACGTTCGGGTCCTTCGCGCGCGCCACGTAGGACGCCGAGGACTTCGACTCGGGCACGCGCTGGTCGCGTACGAAGAAGGTGTAGAGTACAGCTATTGTCGAGCCCGACGCGACGCGCTCGTAGCTGACGTGGCCGTACTCGCGCGCGAGGACGTTCCACAGCTCGATCTCGACGGGGTTGCGCGGCGCGAAGTCGACGTGCGCGCCCTCGGTCGGACACGCCACGTGCGCGGTGCCGTCCCAGACGAACGACGCCTCGCCGAGGCCGGTGCCCGCGGCGATCACCGCCAGGTTCCCGCCGGTCTTGCGCGGCTTGCCGGCGTGGATGCCACGCAGCTTGCTCGGCCCGGCCGCGATGGCGCCGAGGCCCACCGCGACGAGGTCGTTCAAGAGCGTCACGCGCTCGATCCGGAAGTCCGAAGAGACGACGCCGGCGTCGATCACCCAGGGCAGGTTGGTGGTCTTGACGCGCTGATCGACGACGGGGCCGGCGATGCCGAAGCTCGCCGCACGGATCGCCTTCTTCCCGTTGCCCTTGCCCTTGGCGTTCGCGCCCTCGATGAAGCGATCGAGCGCGGCCTCGAAGGTCGGGAACGAGCGGCTCTCGAGCACGTCCTGGTAGAGGACCTTGCGTCCGGTGGGCTCGAGGAGCGCGAAGCGCGCGCGGGTGCCGCCGATGTCTCCGGCCAGGATCGGGCTCATCGCGCGTTCTTATAGGAGAGGCGTTGCCGCGAGCGCTACTGCGTTGCGATCTCCCCGCCGCCCCGGGCGCTCGATCACAGCTTCGAGATCAGCTGATCGCCCATCGAGGGCTGGTCGATCTTGCCGAGCCAGATGCTCCAGACCGCCTTCATGAAGTCGTCGCCCGCGATGGTGGCGGTGCCGGCGCCCTGCACCCAGATGGTCACGGCCTTCGCTGCGGCGTTGTAGCTGATGACCACCGCCGAGTTCTCCTTGACCTCCTCCTTGTTGAAGGCGCCGACGAACTGGCCGGTGCGGCCGGCGTCGTTGAAGCCGTTCAGCTGGAGGGCCTCGGTGAGCGCCTTCTTGATCTTCGACGAGTCGACGTCGCGGAGCATGCGCCACGTGAACTTCTTGTCGACGTCGGCCTCGATGACGGCCTGCTTCGACTTGGTCGCGGGCTTCTCCTTCATGTCATGGCGGATCGAATAGACCTTCGCCGTGAAGGGACCGACCGACTTCGTGCGCACGGCATCGCCCGTGTAGACCCATCCGTCCGCGAACGCGCTCGAGGCGAGCGTCAGGAACAGAGCGAGGACGAACGTGAACAGGCCAACGTGACCCGAGCGAAAGAACGGAGCAGCGAGCAGCTTGCGGGATGCCATGGGCAGCAGGATACCCTACTTGGGGTCGGGCTTCGCATCGGGCTTGGGATCCGGATGATCGCGCTGGCTACGCTCGCGGAGATCCTTCACCGCAGTGTTGTGTTCCTCGACGGTCTCGCTGAACGCGTGCCGATGGGCCTCGGCGCGCGTCACGAAGTAGAGATACTTCGTGCTGGCCGGCGCGAGCACGGCTTGCATCGACTTCACCCCGGGATTTGCGATGGGGCCGGGGGGCAGGCCCTCGTGCGTATAGGTGCTGTACGTGTTCAGCGGGTCGCTGTTCACGGCGTGCGTGATCTTTCCGGTGTACCCCGCGCAGCCGGGGACCTTGTCCTTGAGGACGAGGCACCCGTAGCCGGCCGTAGGATCGCACTGGAGGACCTTCTTCTTGAACGACGGATCGCGGAGGCGGTTCAAAAAGACGCTGGCGATGATGGGCCGCTCCTCGTCGACGGCGGCCTCCTTCTCGACCATCGATGCGAGCGTCACGATCTCGCGGCGTGACCACCCGAGCGTGCCTTCGAGGTTCGCGCGGCCGAGGCGATGGTTCTGCTCGAGCAACGCGAACCGGCGCTCGAACTCCGCGACGAGGCGGCGCACGACGTCGCGCGGATCGGAGTCCTTCGCGAGATCGTACGTAGCGGGAAAGAGGAAGCCCTCGGCGCTCTCGCCGTCGAGCGCGAGCTCGCGGAGGAGACCGCCGTCGGCGGTGGCCTCGATGAACGCGCTCTGGGAAGCGACGTGCAGGTTCTGCAAGCGCTTGCCGATGTCGTAGCGGTTCCAGCCCTCGGGGATGGTGACCTTGGACTTCGACGCGGAGCCCATGCGCTCGAGCCGCCGCACCAGCTCGCCGGGCCCGGCGTCGTCGGTGAGGAGATGCGGTCCGGGCGCGAACGTCGGCGCCGACAGCCGCGCGTAGATGGAGAACCGCGTGCGAGAGCCGAGCAGCCCCGCGCGATCGAGCTTGTCGATGACCGACGCCGTCGGCTCGTCGCGCTCGATGGTGAGCTCGACGTCCTTGCCGGGTCCCGGGCCCGCGCTCGACGGATAGATCACGAGGAAATAGATCGCGCCGACCGCGATGGCGCCGCCGACCACCGTGAAGATCCAGAAGAGGACGCCGCGCGAGGCCGACGGCTTCTCGGCTTCGACCTTCTTGCGACGCCGGCGGCGCTCGCGCTTCACGCCCCGGCTCGACGAGGGCGTCTTGATCTCGCTGGACGGGTCGCTCACTTGCGCGCTCTCTTCTTGCGCGCGGCGCGGGCGTCGAGCCACGCCTGGAGGATCTCGACCGCGGAGGCCTCGTCGATGCGCGCCCGTGCCTTCGCGCCATGCACCTCGCTGGCATCGAGCGCGCGCTTTGCCTGCACGGTGGTGAGACGCTCGTCGAAGAGCTCGACGTCGCAGGACGTGGCATCGGCGATCTCTTGCGCCAGGAGGCGCGCGCGACGTGCCGCCTCGCCCTCGGTCCCGCGCATGTCGAGGGGGAAGCCGACCACGACGCGCGTCACCCCCTCTGCGGCGA
>JAXDMI010000964.1:0-10203 GCA_034666145.1 Myxococcales bacterium
GAAGAAAGACGACGGCCGCGTCGTGTTCCCGGGCGTCGACGAGGCGGAGCGCCGGATCGACTATCTGTACACTACACGCGATTCGCTGGCGGCCATTGCCAACGGCAACCTCCCGGCCGACTCGAACGTGCTCCAGGGTCAGGCGAAGATCGTCGACGAGGCACGCGAGGCCGTCCTCATGGCGCTCGACAAGGACCTGAACACGCCGCAGGCGCTCTCCGTCATCGCCGAGCTCGGCAAGGCGGCCAACGAGATCGTCATGCAGTATCCGAAGCTGAAGAAGGATCCGGCGAAGGACGAAGCGGTGCGTGGCCTCGCCGCGAAGGCCGTGCGCGCGATCGACGCCGTCTGCGCGCCGCTGGGGTTGATGCAGGCCGACTCGGAGGCTTACTGGGCTCGTACGCGCGCGCGACGGCTTCGGCTGCGCGGGCTCGAGGCGGCCGCCGTGGACGCGAAGATCAGGGCTCGCAGCGAGGCACGCGCCTCGAAGGACTTCGCCCACGCCGACGCGCTCAGGAAGCAGCTCGCCGACTGGAACGTCGAGGTCTTCGACGCCGGCGACGCCAGCACCTGGAAGATCAACATCTGAGGTAGAGCCTAAGGCTCGCCTTCGAGCGTCGAGGGGAATCGCGGAAGGCGCTCGATCACCAGGTCGACGAACGCACGCACGCGCGCCGGGAGGTGGCGGCTGCTGGGATAGACCAGGTGCACGGAGACCTCGCCGGGCGACCAGCCGTCGAGGACGCGCACCAGCTTCCCCCGCTCCAGATCGTTCGCGCACAGGAAAGACGGCAGCACCGCGATCCCATGGCCGGCGAGCGCTGCGCGATGAACGAGCTCCACCGACGACACCGCGTAGCGCGCGACGACGGCGACGGCATGCGACGCCCCGGCCTTCTCGAAGGACCACGTGAGCGTCCGCGTCGGGCCGGTCACGAGGCAGTCGTGCTCGACGAGATCGGTCGGCATTTCCGGCATTCCGCGCGCTGCGACGTAGATCGGTGAAGCCACGCAGCAGCGCTCACCGATGCCGAGCTTCCGCGCCACGAGCTGCGCATCCATCGCTCCGAGGACGTGCACGGCGACGTCCAGTCCCTCCTCCAGGATGTCGAACGCGCGATCGGCGACCAGCAGCTCGACCTGCACGTCGGGAAAGCGCGCGAGATACTCGGACATCACGTCGGCGAGGAACACCTGCGCGAAGAGGAGCGGCGAGCCGACACGCAGGAGGCCTCGCGGCATCGCGTGAGCTGCGGTCACCGCCGCCTCGGCGTCGTCGAGCTCCTGCACGATCCGGGACACGCGCCCGAAGTACGCGGTGCCCGACGCCGTCAGACGAAGGCTGCGCGTCGTTCGTTCGAGGAGGCGAACACCGAGCTTCGCCTCGAGGCGCGCCACCCGTTCGCTGACCGTCGACTTCGGCATTCCCAGCGCTCGCGCTGCCTTCGTGAAGCTGCGCTCTCGCGCTACTCGCGCGAACACCACGACATCATTGAGGTCTGTCATCGCTCGGATTGTCCGCCCAGGCGTACAGACTATCCGAGCCTACCGAACTGTCCAAGGGACCGTATGCGGCATCAGACGATGCATCATGAGCACGGCCGTGATGACGAGGACCCCCGCCGAAGATCCATCGGCGAAGACGCTGACGGGCGAGCCTGCGGTCGCAGCGACGAAGAAGAAGCCGAAGGCGAAGCTCGTGTTCGCCGGCATCGCGCTCACGCTCATCGCGGTCGGCACAGGCGTGTGGCTCACGGGTCGCGGCAAGGAGTCGACCGACGACGCATTCGTCGAGGGTCACGTCGCGACGGTGGCCGCGCGCATCCAGGGCCAGGTCATCAAGGTCAACGTGAAGGACAACCAGCTCGTCCAGGTCGGTGACGTCCTCGTCGAGATCGACGACCGTGATGCGAAGGTCCGGCTCGTCACCGCCGAGGCCGACCTCCTCTCCGCGAAGGCGAGCCTCTCCGCGTCCGAGACGCAGCTCGCGCTCACCGAGAAGAACGCCGACGCGAACCTCCGTCAGGCGAAGGGCGGCGTCGTCTCCGCATCCGCGATGGCAGGCTCGTCGAAGGCCGGCATCGATCAGGCGAAGGCCGACGTCGATGCCGCCGAGTCGCGACGTCAGCTCGCGCAGCTCGATCTCGAGCGTTCGCAGAAGCTCCACGCCGACGGCGCCGTGCCACAGGCCGATCTCGATGCTCGCAAGGCGGCCTACGATCAGGCGGTGGCCTCGGTCGCGCAGGCGCGCGCGCGCGAGCAGAGCGCCGTCGTCGGCATTACCAACGCCGCCGGTTCGATCGAGACCGCGCAGGGCCGGCTCGTCGCCGCGCAAGCGGGTCCCGAGCAGATCGAGGCTTCACGAGCAGCGGTCGCCGTCGCCAGAGCGCGCGTCGCGCAGGCAGAGGCCGCGGTCGAGCAGGCTCGCCTCAACGTCTCGTATACGAGGGTGCTGGCGCAGGTCCGCGGGGTCGTCTCGCGCCGCAGCGTCGAGGTCGGTCAGACCGTCGATCCCGCGCGTCCGCTCATGGCCATCAGCGCGCTCGACGACGTCTGGGTGGTCGCGAACTTCAAGGAAGACCAGATCGCCGACATCAAGGACGGCGAGCACGTGAAGCTCAAGATCGACGCCTACCCCGGGCGCATCTTCAACGCTCACGTCGACAGCGTGCAGGCCGGCTCGGGCGCGCGCTTCTCGCTGCTTCCGCCGGACAACGCGTCGGGCAACTTCACGAAGGTCGTCCAGCGCATCCCGGTGCTCATCCGCATCGACGACAAGCCGCAAGACGTCACGCTCCGCCCCGGCATGAGCACGTACGTCACGGTCGAAACCGGACACCACTAACGAGGTCCATCGTGAGCGGACCCAACGGCAGCGGCGGCACCGTCACGGGCAGCAAGGTCGGCATCACCTTCGTCGTGATGTGCGCGGCGCTCATGGCGCTCGTCGACATCACCATCGTCAACGTCGCGCTCAACGACATCCGCGCGAGCTTCGGCACGCCCATCGATCAGATCGGCTGGGTCTCCACCGGCTACATGATGGCGAACATCGTCATCATCCCGATGACCGGCTGGTTCCAGCGCCGCTTCGGCTTCCGCCGCTATCTGGCCGGCTCGATCATCCTCTTCACGGCGGCGAGCGCGCTGTGCGGTCTCTCGTGGAGCCTGCCTTCACTCGTGCTCTTCCGCGCGCTCCAAGGGCTCGGCGGCGGCGCCATCATCCCGACCGCGCAGACCATCCTCTTCGCGCGCTATCCCAAGGAGCAGCACGGCATGGCCGGAGGTCTCTTCGGGCTCGGCGCCGTCACCGGCCCGCTGCTCGGACCGACCATCGGCGGTTACCTCATCGACTGGTCGACGTGGCACTGGTGCTTCCTCGTCAACGTGCCCCTCGGCATCCTCGTCGCGATCCTCGCGCTGCGCTTCATCGAGGAGCCTGGCTTCACGCCGTCGAAGCAGAAGGTCGACGTGTTCGGCATCGCGCTGCTGGCGGTGGGCATGGCCTCGCTGCAGTACGTCCTCGAAGAGGGAAATCGCGAGGGCTGGTTCGAGAGCACCACCATCACCGTCCTGATGGGCATCGCGGCGACGTCGCTCATCACGTTCATCGTGCACCAGCTCGAGACCGAACATCCGATCGTCGATCTGCGCATCTTCAAGAACATCACCTACGCGAGCGGCACCGGCATCAATCTGCTGATGGGGCTCGCGCTGTTCTCGGGCAATTTCCTGTTCGCCCTCTATTGCGGCTCCGTACTGCACTACTCCGCGCTCGACATCGGCAAGGTGTTCCTCGTGTCGGGCGCCTTCCAGATCGTGCTGATGCCGCTGGTCGGACGCTTCGGCGGCAAGGCCGATCAGCGCGTGCTGCTGGCGCTCGGCATCATCGGCGTCGCCATCAGCCTCTGGATGAACGCGCATCTCACCGAGCGCTCCGGCTTCAACGATCTCGTGGCGTCGATGTTCGTGCGCTCGGTGTCGCTCGCATTCGTGTTCATTCCCATCAGCGTGATCGCGCTCTCCGACATCTCGCCGGAGAAGCGCGGTAATGCGACGGGACTCTTCAACCTGACGCGCGAGCTCGGTGGCTCGATCGGTACCGCGTGGATGGGGCTCTTGATCGATCGCTCGACCAAGATGCACACGGTCTATCTCTCGGAGTACGTCACGCCGTACAACCCGCTCGCGCAGGAGCAGTACGCGGCCATCCAGGGCTCGGTGGCGACGCAGACCGCGTCACCGCAGCTGGTCCCAGAGGCGATGCTCGGCCTGAAGGTGAAGCTGCAAGCACTTGTGCTGTCGTTCCAAGACGGCTTCACGAGCGCGACGGCGGTGTTCCTCTGCGCGCTCGTCCTGGTGCTGCTGCTCAAGAAGCCGAAGTCGGCGGCGGGGGCTGCGGGCGCGCATTAGCGAGGACGTCCTCGATCGCCTTGGGGTGCACTCCGAGCAGGCCGATCTCGTCCTCGTCGAGGGCGCTCGCGCGTAGCTGGCGCTTTCGAATGAACGTGACGGCCAGCACGACGTTGGCGGCGATGGTCGCGAGCACGATGGCGAGGCCGATGCGCTTGTGTGGCAGGCTCAGGAGCGTCTGCGTCACGAACGCGACGATGATCGCGACGATACCCGCGACCTGCGCGGTGCGCGCCGACGACCAGCGCTTCGTGCACGCGGGACAGAGCGGGATCTCGAGGCTCGCCCTCTGCTGCATGATGAACATGAGGATGAGGCCCAAGCCGCAGATGACCAGGAAGCGCGTCCAGAGCGGTCGCCACGTGAACATCCGCGGCTCGCGCATGATGTCGTCATGCGATCCGCATTTCATGCAGACTGCAGGCAAATCGGGATCGTGCGAGACTACGAGCGCGCTCTTCTCGAGCCGCGCCTCGTACCCTCGCTGCTTCCTCGCCATCGCCTCCCGAGTCTAGCCGAGGCGAGACACTCAATGTTTCCCGTAGTCGAGAGCGATGCCCTTGCGCTGCGCGTAGATGTACGCCTCCATGGCCTTGAGCTTCGGGTCGTCGTCGGGAAGCGGCTTGCCGCGCACCGGGTTCTCGATGCACCAGTTGATCATGTCGCGGAGCATCGCCACGCGACCGAGCTGCACCTGGTACTTGGGGTAGGTCTCGGGATGCGTGTTCGCGGCATTGGGATGGCACATGTCGCAAGACACCGCGATGGTGCCGCCCATCGCCTTCGCGTCGTGGAAGATCTTGTTGCCCTGGTCGACGAACGACTGCGTCGACGCCTTCCAGATCTGCTCGTCGCGCGTGGTGAACGCGCCGTACGTGTGGCCTTCCTGGACGCGCTGCGACGTCGCCGGGACGTTGCCCTTCGCGGTGCTCGCCGTGCTCGGCTGCGCATTGCCCGGTGAAGGCACGGCCGTCGTGTTCTGCGCGAGGAGGTTCTCGCGGTCCCAGCTCGCGCCGACCTGCGGGTTCTTCTTCTTCCACTGATCCATCAGCTCGTCCGAGACCTTCTTCGCCTCGACGGGCGTGAGCTGCTCGCCCGGCTTCTTGCCCTTGACCACGGCGGACGTCGTGCCGTCGCACAGGCCGACGACGAGATCGCCGCTCGGTGCCGGGGGCACCGCGTGCTTCGGGCTGCTCTTGTCGTCGGCCAGAGCCGCGCCGCCGGCGGCGATGACCGCCAGGACCACCATCGAGATTCGTGCGGAGGTTCGCATGGGTCTTTCCTTCTTCAGTACGAGGCGAGCTTGGTGGAGGGCGGAGCGTCCTTCGTGCCGTTCGAGACGAGGTAGCTCCCCTTGACGGTCATGGGGTTCCGATCCCAGAGGTTGTAGATCGTGTCGACGAGGCCTGCGCCCGACGTCCCGACCTCGATGCGACCGTCGCCGCAGCCGTCGAAGTTGTTGAACGGATCGGGACGGTTCATCTGCACGGTCAGCTTCGGTAGACCCGTCGGTGCGTACGGCCAGGGCCACGCCGTCGACAGCAGACCGTGGAACGAGATGTTGCCGATGCGATTCGAGAGCAGCTGGTGCGTGTGACCGTGGATGACAGTCACCGTCTCGAAGCGCGAGAGGATGGCCTGCACGTCCTCCGCGTCGTCCGTCCAGAAGTTCCAGTCGTGGTAGTACTTGTAGAGCGGCGAGTGCGAGAACACGACGAGCGGCGTCTTCGCATCGAGCTTCGCGAGATCGTTCTTCAGCCAGTCGCGACCCGCCGGACCGACCTCGAACCGTGACTGCACCGCGTTGTCGAGACCGGCCACGGTCTGCATGCGCTGCTGCGGCGTCATCTTGCGCGCAGTCCAGAAGTCCTTCTCCTGGACGCTCATCAGCGTGACGAAGTGCACGCCCTTGTGATCGAACGAGTACTGCGGGGGGCCGAAGAGCGACTTCCAGACGTCGCCCATGTCGAGGAACCAGTCGTGCTCGCCCACCACCATGCGGACGGGCGCCTTCAGGGACTTGAGGATCTGCGCGCCTAGCTCGAGCTCCGAGCGCGCGCCGAGCTGCGCGAGATCGCCGCCGAACAGGACGAAGTCGGGCTGCGGCGACAGCGCATTCACGTCATCGACGGCCTTGACGATCGCGCGTACGAAGCGGTCGTTGAGCTGCCGCGTGTAGAGATGCGTGTCCGAGATGTACGCGAACGTGAATCCTCCCGCGGCCGCGGTGCGCGCTCCGCCCTTCGGCTCGTCCGCGTGGGCGATGTTCACGAGCTGGAACGACTGCGGAGGGAGGAGCCCCTTCGCCGCGGCCGCGCCGGCCGAGATGGCGGCGAGCCTCACGAAGTCGCGTCGCGAAACGTTCTTCAGCTTGCGAAAGAGCTCCTCGCGCTCCTCCATGTACTTCGTCTCGATACTCTTGATACCCATCACCGACCTCCGTCCATGAGCTCGAATTCGCCGAAGACGCCGTTCGTGGCCGGGTTCTTCACCTTGATGTCGGGCGTGGGCGCGATGTCGCCGAAGTCACCCTTCTTGCCGAGCGCGGCCGCGGTATCGCGGCTCGGTCGCGTGTTCTTCATGCCGTTCATGCGCGCGAGCTCGCTCTTGCCGTAGGCGGCAAACTTGTTGCTCGTGAGCGTGCCCATGAACGCGACGAGGTCGTCGACCTCGGGCTCGAGCAGTCCGAGCCGCTGCATGCCACCGTCGAGGTACGGGTTCGGGACGCCCGCCTTGTTGTAGTGGTCCATGACGTCGAAGAGCGTCGCGACGGAGCCGTCGTGCATGTACGGCGCGGTGATGGCGACATTCCGCAGCGTCGGCGTCTTGAACGCGCCGATGTCGTTGATCTGCTTCGTGACGAGGAAGCGTCCCAGCTCGGAGAACTTCGACTGGATCGCGAGCTCGTCGATCTGCTTCTGATCGCCGGATTTCACGATGCCGAGCGCCTCCTGCGCGAGCTGCGGGAAGTCCTGCTTCTTTGCGGCGATGCCGATGTTGTGGAACTTCTGGTCGCTGAAGAGCGGCGCCACCGCGTTGCCTGCATGACACGTGTTGCAGCGACCCTTGCCGTTGAAGAGGGCCCAGCCGCGCTTGGCCGCGGCGTCGATCGCGCCTTCTTCGCCCATGATGTAGTGATCGAAGGGCGCGTCGCCGGAGAACTGCGTGCGCTCGAACGCGGCGATGGCGGTCGCGAGGTCGTCGTAGTTGAGGTCGCGGCCGAACACCTTCTTGAACGCGTCGGCGTACTCGGGAAGCTTCTGCAGCTTCGCGACCACGTCCTCGGGCGACTTCTGGCCCATCTCGATCGGGTTCAGGATCGGCAGCTTGGCCTGCGCCTCGAGGGTGGCCGCGCGTCCGTCCCAGAACTGCGTGGCGTTGAACATCGCGTTCAGGATGGTCGGCGAGTTGCGCTGCCCCTTCTGCTTCTTGACCCCTTCGGCGGTGGTCTTGTGGTCGGTGAAGCCCGTCTTCGGATCGTGGCAGGTGGCGCACGACGTGCTGTCGTCCGAGCTGACCCGCTTGTCGTTGAACAGCTTGTCGCCCAGCGCGATCTGCGCCGGCGTCGGGACGCGATCGACGGAGACCGAGATCGCGTAGAGCGTGGCCGAAACGCCGAGCGGCAGGTCCTTCGGGACGTGCGCGGTCGACGGCAAGTCCGGCGCAGGGTTCGTGTCGCCTGCGCCGCGCGGCGGGCTCACGGTCGTCGTTCCCGACGAGCCCGCGGGCGGTACGTTGCCGGACGAAGGGCCGCCTGGACCATGGGGAGAGACGGGTTCTTGTCGCCCGCACGCGACGGCCACGAGGAGCGCAGATGCGACTCCGAGCCCCGCATGCTTCGTGAGGTTTGTCATGCGCATCGGCGAAGAATCGGTCTCCATTCGCGATAGCGCCAGTCAATTGTTTCAATGAGGCGTTAGTATGACGCTATCGAATGGACCTCTCGGCGCTGACCCTCACTCACTTGCGATACCTCGTCGCAATCGACACCACGAGGTCGTTCCGCGCCGCTGCGGACGAGTGCCACGTGTCCCAGCCGACGCTCAGCACGCAGCTGCAGAAGGTCGAGGAGATCGTCGGCGCGCGGCTCTTCGATCGCTCACGGCAGCCCGTCGTGCCGACCGAGATCGGCGAGCGCGTGGCCGCGCAGGCGCGCATCATCCTGCGGGAGACGAAGCGGCTCGGCGAGGTCGCTCGTCCCGGCTCGCTCGGAGGCACGTTTCGCCTCGGCGTCATCCCGACGCTCGCATCGTCGCTCGTCCCGCTGCTCTTGCCGCGGTTCGCGAAGCAGCATCCGCGCGTCGAGCTCGTGCTCGAGGTGGTGCAGACGGATCGCCTCGTGGCGCGCCTCCAGGACGATTCACTCGACGGAGGTCTGGCTGCGACGCCGCTCGGAGCGCCGATGGTGTTCGAGCGGCCCGTATGTCGTGAGCCGCTGTGGATCTATCTGTCGCCGCATCATCCGCTGACCAAGCGAGCCCGGATTCGCCAGAGCGAGCTCGCGGACGAATGCGTGTGGCTGATGCCCGAGGGTCACTGCTTCCGCACGCAGGTCCTCCACCTGTGCAAGCTGCACAAGCGAGCGCAACGACCGGGCGACGGCGCGAGCATCCGATTCGAGAGCGGATCGTTCGAGACCCTGATTCGCCTCGTCGACGCCGGGCTAGGGCTCACCATCCTGCCCGAGCTCGTGGTGCGTTCGCTTCCGCCCGCGACGCGACGGGCGCGCGTGCGCCCCTTCGAGGGCGTGACGCCGGTGCGCGAGATCAGCTTCGTTCGGATCCGCGAGCACCTGCGGCGGGCGGAAGCGGACGCCATCGTCGACGCGCTGCTCGACACGCTCCCGGAGGAGGTGGTCGTGCACGACGGAAAAGCGCCGCGAAAGCAGCGGATCGTGGCGCCGATCTCGGCTGCTTAGTCCGACGTGCCGAGCTTGCGCTCGAGGGCCTCGAGATGCGCACGCACTTCGGGATCGCTGCTGCGAAGGGCCTCGACCTTGCGCACCGCGCTCATCACCGTCGTGTGATCGCGGTTGCCGAACGCGCGACCGAGCTCCGGGAAGCTGCACTTCAAGCGCTGCTTGCAGAGGTACATGGCGACGTGACGCGCGAACGCGATGCTCTTGTGGCGATCCTTCGAGAGCAGATCGCTCGTGCGCAGCTTGAAGTGATGACAGACGACGCGCTGGATGTCGTCGACGCCGGCCTCGCTGGCGCGCGGGTTCGACGTGAGCGCGAGCTCCTGGCGGGCGAACTCGATGTCGATCGAACGACCCAGCAGCGACGACTTTGCCGCGAGGCGGATGAGCGTGCCTTCGAGCTCGCGGACGTTGGAGCGGATGGTCTGTGCGAGGAAGAGGACGACCTCGTCGGCGAGCTCGATCTGCTCGAGCTGCGCCTTCTTGCGGAGGATCGCGACGCGGGTCTCGAGCTCGGGCCCCTGGATGTCGGCGACGAGACCCCACGAGAAGCGCGACACGAGCCGCTCTTCCATCTTCTCGAGCTGCTGGGGGTACTTGTCGCTGGTGACGATGATCTGCTTGTCCGCCTGGTGGAGCGCGTTGAACGCGTGGAAGAACTCCTCCTGCGTCTGCGTCTTCGAGGCGAGGAACTGGATGTCGTCGACGAGGAGCAGATCGCAGCGCTCGCGGTAGCGCGCGCGGAACTCGTTCATGCGTCCCTCCTGGAGGGACTGGACGAACTCGTTCACGAACTTCTCGGCCGAGACGTAGAGGATGCGCGACGACGGGCGCTCGGTGCGGAAGCGATGGGCGACGGCGTGGACGAGGTG
>JAXDMI010000965.1:0-2675 GCA_034666145.1 Myxococcales bacterium
TTCTACCAGAGCCGCATCAACGGCTCGGCGCTGCTCAAGCCGCCGTACGGCAAGAACATCGATTTCGCGCTGAAGATGCTGCTCGGAAAGTGAAAATTCGGGGCGCGACGGCTTCATTGTCGCGCTCGCACGCCGTTACACCCGACGGCCCCCCATGAATCCCGCTTTCGCGCTGTCACTCGTCGCGGCGGTCGTGGGCGTGCTCGTTGCTCTCCTCAGCCTCCTCTTCGGCTCGGCACCCGGCTGGAGACAGTACCGCACGTTCGCGCTGGTCGCGGCCTCGGCCGCCTTCTTCTGCGCGTGCGACGGGGCCGCGACGATCGGGATGTCGCACGGCAGCATGCTCGCGCTCACCCACGTGCAGAACGCGGTGGGCGCGCTTCATTGCGCGGCGTGGGCTGCGTACATACGGCGTCGCCTCGGCAAACCGTCTCTCGCGTCGGATGACCTCGCGCGCAACGCGCTCTTCGTGGTCGCGACGCTGTGGCTCCTTCCCGTCTCCGGGCTCATGCTCACGGGCGTCGTCGTCGGCTTCGACCTCGGCTGGCTCGGCCGCTATGAGGTCGTGCAGGCGACCACGCTCGGCTCACTTTCGTTCGCGCTGCTCCTGGCGACGCTCCTCCTGTCTCTCGTTCGCTATGCCCGCGGAGCACGACGCGGGTTTCGTGACACGCTGCTCCACGTCGTTGCCATCGGCTCCATCGTGGTCGCCGCCGTGAGCGATGCGCTCGTGGCGAGCGGCGTGCTGCACCTGCCGTTCGTGCTCTCTCTGGCTTTTCTCGGAGCGGTCGGAGCGATTGGGATCGCGTTCACGAGCGATTTCGTCGTGAGCGCACGCGCGATGGAGCGCTTCTCGGGCAAGCTCGAGACCATGGTCGAGAAGCGCACGGCGGAGCTCCTCGCGGCGGAGTCTGCGCTCTTGCGCGCCGAGAAGATGGCCGCGGTCGGACAGCTCGCGGCCGGCGTTGCCCACGAGATCAACAACCCCGCCGCCGCGCTGGCCGCGAACCTCGCTTACCTGAACGAGGGGCTCGTGCGCGGCAAGCTCCCGGCCGATGCGCGTGAGTGCCTCGACGAGTCGGAGGAGGCCGTCGCGCGCATCGCGAAGATCGTCACGCAGCTGCTCGACTCCGGTCGCGAGATCGCCGACCCCGCGCATCCCGACCCCAGCGTGCGGCTGCTGCCCGTGGTCGAGGCAGCGCTCGCGATGGCCAACGCGCGCATCGGCTCGCACGTGACCACGTCGGTCGACATCGACGCCGCGCTCGCGGTGCGCGCCGACGAAGCGTCGCTGGGCCAGGTGCTGCTCAACGTGATCATCAACGCCGCGCAGGCGATCCCGAGGTTACGCCCGGGTCGCATCGCGATCCGCGCTGTGAAGGAGGGCGATCGCGTGCGCCTCGAGATCAAGGACAACGGCGCCGGCATGTCGGCGGAGACCGAGCGGCGGATGTTCGAGCCGTTCTTCACCACGAGGCCGCACGGCGAGGGTCAGGGCCTCGGCCTCGCGGTCTCGCTGGGCATCATCCGCTCGATGGACGGCGAGCTGAAGGCATCGACGAGCCCGGCAGGGACGGTAATCCAGGTGGTCCTCGGCGCGGGCAAGGCCGTGGCGATCTCGCAAACGGCCGTGACCGCAGCGCCGGCCGTCATCAAGAGCGTGCTCGTGGTGGATGACGACGTCGCCGTCGCGCGCGCGGTTCGCCGCCTCCTCGGGTCCACCATGACGGTCGAGGTCGCGACCACGGTCGGCGACGCGCTGGCGAAGCTCCTCGAGCAACCCTACGACGTGATCCTCTCCGACCTCCAGATGCCGGGCGGCGGCGGGCGCTGGCTCTACGAGGAGCTGCTCACCGCCGCGCCGGGTAGGGCCCAGCGGGTCATCTTCTTCAGCGGCGGCTCGCCCTCCGCTCCCGACGCCGAGCTCATCGCCAGCCATGGCATCCCCTTCCTCCCGAAGCCGCTCGTGATCGACGATTTCATCGCTGCCGCGCGTCGCGTCGTGGTCGCGGCGGCCTCGTCGAGCGCCGCGTAGCGCTCGTTTCGCGAGAAAGCGCCGGCAGCCGGGGCGAATGTCGCCGTGCAGCTGCGTACACAGGCACATCCGCTTTCTTGGAGATGTCGTGATGACCCAGCCTGGTTTTCCTGCGTATGGCAGCCCCTACGGACCCGGTCCGGGGAACCTGCGAGACCGCGGTAGCGTGCCGCCGTACTCGATGGGCGGGTCGATCCCGCCGAACCCGTATCGGCCGCAGCGCTCGCCCCTGCCGTTCATCCTCGGCGGCGCCGGCGCGTTCCTCTTCTTGCTCGCTGCCGGCGGAGGCGCCGCTGCCTTCTTCGCGACGCGTTCGAAGAGCGTCGCACTGCCGGTCGACGCGAAGATGCTCCCGTCGCAGACGTCCGGCGTCTCCACGCAGCTCATCGAAGCGACGCGCGAGACCGACAAGAACGTGAGGCGCGCCTACGTGGCCGCCGAGCTCGGCGCCGAGGTCTGTCGGCCGGGCCAGCAGAATCCGGCGCGGCGCATCGAAGGCATCGGCGGCGGCAGCACGCGCGCCGCGAAGGACCTCTTCTTCAAGAAGGGCGCGATCGACGAGATCCGCGCGCTCCTCGAATGCGGCGCGGTCCTGGAAGGCTCGCTCGAGAGCCCATACCAGGCCGTCATCACCGTCGAC
>JAXDMI010000966.1:0-5853 GCA_034666145.1 Myxococcales bacterium
TTCTTCGGCTTCACGAAGCCGGTCGTCACGTACCCTGAATACGGCGTGTGGCCAGAGCTCCGCCCGAGAACCTGGCTCCTCGGCAAAGGCTGGCACACCATCCATGGCCTGATCGATCCGAAGGAAACGACGCGCTAACGACAGCCTCCGCGCCAACCGAGCGCCCATCGATACCTTGATTGGGCGCCAATTTACACAAACTGCTCCGCGCGTTGTTCGCAAGGGCCTCGCGCCGAGAAAAACCAAAAAGGCGGACGCGGACGCGGAGGCGGACGCGGAGGCGCACGCGGAGGCGCACGCGGAGGCGGAGGCGCACGCGGAGGCGGACGCGGAGGCGGAGGCGGAGGCGCACGCGGAGGCGGAGGCGGAGGCGGAGGCGGAGGCGAACTGATCGTCCCCCGGTCTCGTGGACAGGTTGACTATGCCGCTTCTGACCTCGAGATTCGCTTGAACGCGAACGCGAACGCGAACGCGAACGCGAACGCGCCGCGAACGCGAACGAATGCGGAGGCGATTTGCGGCGGCGAACGTGAACGAATGCGGAGGCGATTGCGAATGCAAAAGGTGAATGCGCGCGCGAATGCACGTGGCTCCGCCGTCGCTGTCAAAGGTCGCGTTCGGCGCCGCCTATCGCTCCCGCGCCCGGCACTCGCTCCCGCGCTCGGTATCGCTCCCGCGCCCGGCACCCGCACCCGCACCCGCACCCGCACCCGCACCCGCACTCGCTCCCGCACTCGCTCCCGCACCCGCTCCCGCACTCGCTCCCGCTCCCGCTCCCGGCCCCCTCGCTCCCGCACTCGCTCCCGCTCCCGCTCCCGCACTCGCCCTCGCTATCGCTCGGGCGCCCCGGCCGCGCTACCCTCCCCGCGTGGGCTTCTGGTCGTTCCTTCGCCGCAACAAGCCCGCGGACGGGTCCGTCTCGAGCGATCCGTCGAACGCAGCGACGCCGCTCGCGCCCGGCACGAACACGAGCGCGTTCGGCAACGCCAACACCAGCGCCCCCACCGGCGGAGGCGCCGGCGTCGCCCGCGCGGCACGCGCTGCGAGCGATCCGGTCTCGCGCGACATCGAAAAGCTCACACGCACCGGGCTCGCCGGCGGGCCCACCCCCGACGAGGCGCTCTATCTCTTCGCGCAGCTCCGCGCCACGCCCGACGAGGCTCGCGCCGTCGAGGCCCTCGTTCGCACCACACAGCAGCGCGCTCTTCCCGAGCAGCTCCTCCTCGTGCTCGGCACCGCGCTCGTCGATCGCGGCGAGCTCGAGGGCGCCGCGCGCGTGCTCACCGGCGCGTCGTCGTCGTCCGCGCTCGTTCTCCTCGGCGATCTCGCCGAGCGTCGCGGCGACATTCCCACCGCGCTCGCGCTCGTCGAACGTGTGCTCCTTCGCGATCTCGATCACCCCGGCGCTCGCGAGCGTCACCGGCGCTGGCGCTCCATGCTCGGCTACGAGATCGAGCACAAGGCGGTCGCGCCCGGCGCCACCGTCGTCACCCGCGAGCCCGACGCACCGTTCGATCTCCTCCGCGAGGTGGGACGCGGCGGCGCCGCCGCCGTCTATGAAGCGATCGATCGCGAGCTCGGTCGCCACGTCGCGCTCAAGGTCTACCACCAGCCCGAACGCGATCGCGCCCAGCTCGCTCACGAGGCACGCGTCGCCGTCGACCTCGAAGGTCCCGCCGTCGTACGCGTCTTCGATCTCGATCCCGACCATGGATGGATCGCCCTCGAATGGGCCATGCACGGCACGCTGCGCGAATCGGTGCGATCTCGCGATCTCGGCCGGCTCCTCCCCATCGAGCGCTGGGCCATGCCGCTCGCGCTCGCGCTCGCGCGCGTTCACTCCAAGGGTTGGGTCCATCACGACGTGAAGCCGGCGAACGTCCTCCTTGCTCGCAGCGGTCACGCCATCCTCACCGACTTCGGGATCGCACGACGCGCGGGCGAGCCGAGCCCGGCCGGCAGCCTCGGTTACCTCTCTCCCGAACGCCTCGCCGGTCGCGCCAGCGATCCGCGCGACGACGTCTACGGCTTCGGTCGCGTCCTCGAGGACGTCCTCCACGTCGTCACCGACGAGGCCACGGTCACCCGCTTCCGTCCGCTCGCCCTCGCGTGCACCGGCCCCGACGTGCAGCGGCCCGCCAACGCCGGCGCCCTCGTGACCCGACTCCGCGTCGAGGTCCTCGGCGGCTGAGCCTCCACCTCGCGACGGCGAGGCCGGTTCCAGCATCGAAATCGCAGCGCGGTGGACGCCCCACGAGAATCCGTTATAACGGACAGGCCTCTATTCTCCTCTCACGAGCAAGCCGAGCCAACGATGCCGACCACGTACACAGACCTCATCGCGAACGTCCGCAAGGAGACCAAAGAGGTCTCGCTCGACGAGCTCAAGCGTCGCCTCGACAAGAAGGAGCCGTACACGCTCCTCGATGTCCGTGAGAAGGAGGAGTACCGCGCGGGATACATCCCGGGCGCGGTGTCGATCCCGCGCGGCTTCCTCGAGATCCAGGTCGAAGGCCGCCTCTCCGACAAGAACGCGAAGATCGTCGCGTACTGCGCCGGCGGAACGCGCTCCGCGCTTGCCGCGAAGACGCTCGCCGAGCTCGGCTACACCAACGTCGAGACCGCCAACCCCGGCTTCGTTCGCTGGAAGGATCTCGGCTACCCGATCGACACGCCTCCGCAGCTCACCGAGACGCAGCGCGATCGCTACTCGCGTCACCTCCTCTTGCCGGAGGTCGGCGAGGTCGGTCAGGCGAAGCTCCTCAAGGCGAAGGTGCTCCTCATCGGAGCCGGCGGCCTCGGCGCTCCGGCGAGCCTCTATCTCGCCGCGGCCGGCATCGGCACGCTCGGCATCGTCGACGCCGACACCGTCGATGCTTCGAACCTCCAGCGCCAGGTCATCCACGCCACGAGCCGCGTCGGCATGTCGAAGGTCGACAGCGCCGAGCTCGTGATCAAGGACCTCAACCCCGACGTGAAGGTGGTCGGCTACAAGGAGCGCGTCGACAGCAGCAACGTCGAGCGCATCTTCGGCGACTACGACGTGATCGTCGACGGCACCGACAACTTCCCGACGCGCTACCTCGTCAACGACGCGAGCGTGTTCCTCGGCAAGCCCGTCGTGCACGGATCGATCTTCCGCTTCGACGGCCAGCTCACGACGTTCGTGCCGGAGAGCGCCGCGAAGAAGCTCGGCATCGCCGCCGGGCCTTGCTACCGCTGCCTCTATCCCGAGCCGCCGCCGCCGCACCTCGCGCCGAGCTGCCAGGAGGCCGGCGTGCTCGGCATCCTGCCCGGCGTCGTCGGGCTCCTGCAGGCGACCGAGGCCATCAAGTTGATCCTGGGACGCGGCGAGCCGCTCGTCGGCCGTCTCCTCACGTACGACAGCTTGAAGATGAAGTTCCGCGAGCTGAAGCTCCGTCGCAATCCGGAGTGCCCGGTGTGCGGCCCGAAGCCCAGCATCACGAGCTACATCGACTACGAAGGCTTCTGCGCGCTGCCCGGCGGCTGAATCGTCGGAATCGTCTCCACCTCGGGTCGCTCAGTCGTGACAGATGAGCGACGTGCCGTCGGGCGACGGTCCTGAGCAGATCGTGTACGGCGCCGGACACTGCAGTGCCCCCGCGATCTGGTGCGAACGGCACACGTGGCCGAGCGACGGGGCCACCTCGTCGCAGTACGTTCCGTCGGCCTTCTGCGCGCACTTGTCGGCGAACACGCCCGTCGTCGGCGCATGCTGATCGACGGCGCCGATCTTGATCGCGTCGAGCGCCACCCAGCCGAAGCGACCGGCCACCTCGCCATAGGCGAAGACCTCCGTCTTGCGCGCGGCGTTGTCGTAGACCTTCACGCGCAGCAGCGTGGGCCGAGCCGCCGTCGACTTCACGCGGCGGAACGCGAGGGCATCGTGCGCGACGACGAAGGTGTCGGTTCCGACGCCGCCGACGCCCGGCGTGTTGTACGCGAGGTTCCAGACGTTGCCGTTCTTGAGGAGGTAATCGCCGACCTTGCGGTTCGCTTCGCGGCCGGGAGACACCTTCGCTTGCGCGTACAGAGGCAGCGCGGCCTCCGTGAAATGCGCAGGATCGGAGCCCCAATCCTGCGCCGATTTCACGACGAAGCTCGTCTTCGCGAACGACGACGCAGCCGTGACTCGTCGATTGGATGCAGTATGCATGTGGATTAGCGTGTCCTGATCCGGCGGCTGGATCGCGGAGAGGGCCACCCACCCGCTCGCGTCGAGCCCGGTGGGATCGGGCGGCGTCTGCGCCGGCAGGAGCACGTTGAACGCGTAGACGTACGTCGCCTTCGCCAGCCCCGCGGGTTGCAGCTGCTTCTTCGCGCCGAAGTTGATCTTCACGCACACGCCGTCGGCGGTGGTCAGCGCCGTCGTCGTCGCGTCGGCCCATGTGATGCAGACGTTCGTCGGCTTGTTCGGCCCACGCGGCAGGAGCCCCGGCGGTGAGAGCGCGCCGCGCGCGATGCCGTTGCCGTCGTAGACGACGGTGCCCGGCGCGATGTGGAACTTCCCTCCGTCGACCGGCGCCTTGGGCGCCGCTTGCTTCATGCCCGGCGGCGTCGCAGCAGCAGCGGCTGCGTTCGCTGCGTCGACCGCAGCCTTCGTGGCTGCGAGACGAGCGGGGATCTCCGCGGCGAACGCCGGCGGCAGGTAGCGGTTCCTCCCGGGCTGCACGTTCGGCACGTAGCAGTTGCGCGGCGAGCCCTTGCACGAGCAACCCGGGACGACGTTTCCGGCGAGCACGCACTTCCACGGCCCGTGCACGAGCGCCGACGCCTGATCGCTCCCGGGGAGCTGGCCCGGCGTGACGAGCGGCGACAGGCTCAGCGTCGTGATGTCCGCGACCTCTTCCTCGTCGTCGAAGACCGGATTGTCGGCGAGCTGCTCCGGAGGCGTGTCGATGATGGCCTCGTTGAATTCGTCGAGCTTCGGATCGGGCTCGCTGTCGGAGGCGAGCGTGCCGTCCTCCGCGATGCCGGGTCCGCCCTGCTCGTCGGCGATCGGCTCTTCTGCCGGGTTGATCTCGAGGCTCGCGAGGAGCCCGTCATCCCCGGCGGCCGAGGGAGACGGATTGACGAACGCCGGAGGGTCGTCCGCCGAAGACGACTGACATGCGGGCAGCGCAGCGAACGAGAAGAACGTGAGACCCAAGCCGAGCGAATGAAGACACGACAGTCTGCGCATTGCTTCGAAGTTTACGGTCGTGCGAATGCGCTCGCCACCTGCACGTGCGCCTCGCTTCGCGATCGCGCGAATCGCGCAATCGCCTGCGCGATTTGCCCGTGGGATGTCTCAATACAGCGTGACGCTCGACTTGTCCGCCAGCGTGCACTTGCCGGAGACGGGCGCGCCCACCGTGCGGACGATCTCGGTCGCGGCCGGCTCGACGCGCGTGCCGTTCATCTCGCTCTCCACCATGCGGCTCATCGCGCCGTGGAGCGCGGTGACGACGTAGCAAGGGATGTGCGGCTCGGCGTGCGCGTTGCCGATGCCCGAGTCGTCGGTGAGGAACAGGTAACGACCGCCCGTGATCTGCGCCGCTCCGCGCATCGCCAGCTCGGCGTCGTTGTCGACGCCGCTCGCGCCGACGGGGTAGACGTGGATGCCCTTCTGTAGCGCGCTGTTCACCGCGACGTTCACCAGCTGCTCCTCGCCCGGATGCTGCGGCGCATCGGCGACCCAGAACATCACGCGCGCGACGTCGTCGGTGGTGCGCCAGCCGAGGTTGTCGCCCTCGGTGAGCCCCTCCGGAACCGCCTCGGGGAGGTCACCGCCGCCGTCGGCAGACTGCGCCGCAAGCGAGGCGCGGAACGCATCGACGTCGCTCGTGAACG
>JAXDMI010000967.1:0-6763 GCA_034666145.1 Myxococcales bacterium
GCGCTTTCCGATGCTGCGCCAGCAGCAGTCGAAGACCGCGACGGCGGGGGGCGGCGGAGGCGCGACCGACGACAATGACGGCACTGGGCCCGCGCACTTCTCGCTCGCGGACTTCGTGGCGCCGCTCGCCGCGGGGGCCAGCCTTCCCGATCACGTCGGCGCATTCGCGGTCACCGCGGGCCACGGCGTCGAGGAGCTGTCGGAGAAGTTCAAGAAGGATCACGACGACTACTCGTCGATCATGGCCAAGTCGCTCGCCGATCGCCTCGCCGAGGCCTTCGCGGAGATGCTCCACGGTCGCGTGCGTCGCGCCTGGTACGCGCCTGACGAGAAGCTCTCGCCCGAGGACATCCTCGCCGAGCGCTATCGCGGCATCCGTCCGGCGATGGGTTACCCCGCGTGCCCCGATCACACGCTCAAGCGCACGCTGTTCCGCATCCTCGATGCCGAGGCACAGGGGATACAGCTCACCGAGTCGTTCGCGATGATGCCGGCGGCGAGCGTCAGCGGGCTCTACATCCAGCATCCCGAGGCGCGGTACTTCAACCTCGGGAAGATCGGGAAGGACCAAGCCGAGGACTACGCGAAGCGGATGAAGATGCCGCTCGCCGAGGTCGAACGCTGGCTCGGCTCCAACCTGGGCTACACGCCCGCGTCGTGAGCTGACTACCGCGGCGACGAGGCCGGCGAGGCCGACGAGGCCGACGTGGGAAGACGCATCACGAACGTCGTTCCGCCGCTTTGCTCGGCGCGCACCGTGAGCTCGCCGTGGTGCGCTTCGGCGACGTGCTTGACGATGGCGAGACCGAGGCCGGTGCCCGATGCCTTCGTCGTGAAGAACGGCTCGAAGATGCGCGCCATGATTTCGGCGGGAATTCCCGGGCCGTCGTCGGTGACCTCGATGCGTACGCCCGGGCGCGGCGACGCGAGCTCGTCGACCACGCGCACCGCGACGTGACCGCCGGGCTGGATCGCTTGCACGGCATTGGTCACGAGGTTGATCACGGCGCGTCGCACGAGCCGCGCATCGAGCATCTGCGGCCGGAGCGGCCCGGAGATCTCGAGGTCGATCGAGACCGGCGTGGTCTGCGCGCCGGTTACCGCGGCGATCGCGGCGGTGACGATTTCCTCGAGCGATTCGTTCAGAAGCAGGACCTCGCCGGGTCGCGCGAAGTCGAGCAGCTCGGAGACGATCTGGTTCAGTCGGTTGGCTTCCTCGGCCAGGATGCCGAGAAGCGCCTTCGCGTCGGCGGGCGGGGCGTCGGTCTTCTGGAGGCTGCCGATGCAGTTGAAGATCACCGCGAGCGGATTACGGACCTCGTGAGCCACGGTGGCGGCGAGCTCACCGATCGCGGCGAGGCGCTCGCGTTCGATGAGCGCGAGCTGCGTCCGTGCGAGCTCGGCGTAGCTGTTCCGGAGATCCTGCGCGAGCCGCCGATGCATCAACACCGTGACGAGGACGCCGACGAGGCGCTCCACCGCCGGGAGGTATTCGTCGCGGGGCTTCCGTTCCGGATCGAACCAGAGGAGGAGCGCATGGCGACCGTGCTTGGGCGAAGCATCCGCCTCCTGCAGGTCGAAGCTCCATCGGAGGAGATCGCGACGTGCCAGCTCGGGGTAGGCGAGCAAGAGCGCCGTGGGTTCGGTGTCTCCTTCGGGCGGCGGCGCGATCGGTAACGCTCGCGACGCTTCGGAGAGGCCCGCGGCTCCCACCAACGTGACGCGGCGGTCGGGCTCGATCGCCACCCACGCGGCCGCGAGGCACCCGAGCCGCTCCGCTACGCGCTCGAGGAACGGATCGGCGGCGCTGTCGGGATCGAAGAGATCGAGCGCGGTGACGGTGAGCTCCTGCAGCACGCTGAGGCGTGCGAGACGCTCTTCGGTCGTCTTGAGGTGTTCGGAGGAATGCAACGGGAGGCCGTGTTTCGTCTTCACGCAGGGAGCGCGAGCACCACCATGGTCTTGTTGTGGAACTGCGGCAAGCGGGCGCCGAACGCGCCCACTTCACCGAAGGTCAGGCAGCCGAGCACCGGGACGTCAGGGCCGAGCGCGCCCTGGCATGCCTCGAGCTCCTCGCCGAGTCGGTCGCCGAGCATCAGGTAACGGGACACGCAATCGAACACCAGCGCGCCGCCCAGCGGAGCTCCGGCATCCTCGCGCGCCATCGTGGCGGCGATCCGCGCGGCGGCGACGAGCATGGCGGGCGTTCCCTCCATGACGCGGACGAGCGCGCCGTCGGGAACGCTCGCCATGAAGCGCAGCGCTCCCGCCTCGTCGACGGCGAGGGGATCGCGAATGAGGTACTCGCCGTCGGCCTGCGGAATACCGAGCGGACGAGCCATGGCGAACGAGGCGAAGTCCTCGGCCCGGACGTCTTGGCCGCGCTCCTCGGCGGCAGCGCGATAGATCTCGAAGGCGGGGCGATGCTCGAGACGTTCGAGCACGCAGCCGTGAGCGCGCGTGACCATCGCGGGCGGCCCCGTCGGTTGCCAGCCGTGCTTGATGCCGACGCCGACGCGCGCGTGACAATCGAGCGTGACCGCGACGGCGTGATCCTCGAAGGCGGAGCCGTGCGCAAAGCGCGCCGACGGGGCCCCGACGTCGCAGGCGCCGGTGCCTCCTCCCGACCACGCAATGCCGGCGCCGGCGACGCTGAGCGCGCCGTGCACGGTCTCGGCGGCGTCGCAGTTATCGGTGTCCGTGAAGAGGAGCATCGCGCGACTGCGGTCGGCCGGAGGCAAGGGCATGTCGACGAGGGCGTTGCGGGCGGCGCGGCGGCCGGCGTCACGCACGTCGGTGCCGCGCGGGCCAGACGCCCCGACTCGGACGCGCATGCGCTCGCAGTCGATCACGCCCACGGCAACGCCGCGCGCCATGATGTGCGGGCCCGCGAGGATGGCCGGCGTGACGACGCCTGCCCATGGGACCTCGGCGAGCTCACGCTGCGCGGCGGCGGATACCGCGGCAGGCCCATACTCGAAGGTCGAGAAGAGCAGCGCGAGCACCGGCGACGTGGAAGCGCCGAGCGCTGAACGCGCTGCGGCCGACACCGCAGCAGCGGGGTCGGCCAGCGTGCTCGTACCGACGTTCAATCGCATCCCCGACCCCCGCTCGATACGCTACCGCGTTCTCGAAGCCGGTGGTCGCGGGACCCGTCAGAACTTGACGGACGATCCGCAGCCGCAGCTGCCGGTGACCTGGGGATTGTTGAACTTGAAGCCGGAGCCGTGGACGCCTTCGACGTAGTCGATCTCGGTGTCCTCGAGGTACTGGAAGCTGAGGGGGTCGACGAAGAGCTTCACGCCGTTCGACTCGAACAGCTCGTCCATCTCGGTGGTCTGGTCCTCGAAGTAGAGGTCGTACGTGAAACCGGCGCAGCCGCCGCCGACGACGCGCAGGCGAAGCCCCTGCTCGGTCAGCGCTTCGGCGTCGGCGATCTCCTTGACCTTGGAGGCCGCGCGATCTGTGACAGTGATCATGCGTGGACTATAGGCACAATTCGGCGTGGCTGCCAGGTCACGTGTGCAGCAGGGCCTTACGGCTCGTCGTCGGGCAAACGAGGCGCTGGCGTAGCCGGCCGCGCCGGGGTGAGGGGAGAGCCCGGCCGGCGGATGGACTCCGCCTCGGCCCCCACGATCTTCGCGACCGCACCGCTCTCGCAGGTCACGGCAAAGGCTCCCCGACCCAGGGACGTGAGGCCGGCCACACCCGAGGATCGGCTCGTCCGGGTGCAGATGAGCTCTCCCAGCGTGTCGACGGCGCCTTCCGGGCCGACCACCCCGATGTGCCCGTCCTCGGGTGCCGCGAAGGCGACCGCGCCTCGGGCATCGACGAGCGGACCCGTGTGACCGCCGGCCGCGAGAGGCGCAGCGCCGCCGTCGGGCAGCGTCTTCGGCGTCAATACCGCGACCGGAGCGCGTGAGGTCTCCTGTCCGGCGCCGTCGATGGTCACCACAAACGCGCGGCTCGGGGTCTCGGCGAGCAACGTGGCGAGCACGCCGCCCCCCGCGTCTCCTCCCGCAACGGAGCGGACGCTCGGCGGACCGAGGTAGAGCCCTTGCGCCGCGATCGAGCGCGAGCTGCGAGCGCCACGCGCGAGGTCGAGCTCGACGAGATGGTTGCCCTCGATGACCGCGACGAGCGTGTTGGCGTCGGCGAGTGCGGCGCCGCCGTCGACGGGCGCACCGAAGGACCCGAGGCGCACAGGCTCGCGGCCGGGCGTCCAACCGTAGACCGCGCCCGTCGTCGTGACGGCGATGATCTTGTCGCCGGTGGCGAGGAGCGGCGCTGCCGGCGCTTCGGGGAGCGAGACGCGCGCGCGCACGTTGCCCTCCGCGTCGAGCACGACGAGGTCGCTCGCCGTCGCGACCACTACGCCGCCGTCGTCGAGCGACAGGGGAGACGTGCGCGGATTGCGCTCGCCTCCGATGCGCGTGACGAAGCGCGGACCTCGCACTGGACCGCCTGACGGACTCGTGCGCCTCGTGCCGACCGCGTCGCCGGAGCTCGTCGTGAAGACGACGGTGCCGTCGGAGGTCATGGTGGCGCCTCCCGCCGACGACGCACCGGCGCTGACGCGGCCCTTCTCCTCGCCGTCGGCGTCGAGGAAGATCACGTCGCCGCGCGTGGCGGTGACGATGGCGAGCGTGCCGTCGGCGGATGCGAGCGCGGGTTGATCGATGTTGAGCCCGATGGTCTTGCGCCACGCGATGCGGAGCGCGCCCGACGGCAAGAGCTCCTTCGTCGTGCCGGTGCGTCGCGCGTCGCCGCGGAACGTGGGCGACGGCCCGCCGGGCGCGCCGACCACGAGCACGCTGGGTCGACGCGGGTCCACGCGCTGCGCGTCCGCGGGACGGATGCCCGCGATGACCGCAGCAACGACGCCCGCCGTCGCGATCGCGGCGATCGCGATGCGCCGGGCGGCGCGGTTCATTTCGCGGCCTTGATGGGGAGCACGAGCGACGCTTCGATGTCGGGCACGGTCTTTCCACTGGCCGTCACCGAGCCGAGCACGTGGCCGTACGCGCGCACGGTGTCGCCGCGCGCCGCCTTGTCCTCGTCGCCGTGCACGACGCGCACGAGGCACGTCGCGCTCGCCCCTGTTTTGCCGCAGTGCTTCTTGTCCTCGATGAGGAGGACGGTGTGTCCGGCGGTGGCGCGTGCGTCGACGATGTCGCCTTCGACGATCACCTTCGTGCCGACCTTGGACGCGGGATCGGCGCCGTAGACGTCGTACCCAACGGGGTTCTGTGCGTCCTCGCCCTTTGCGGCATCGACGAGCGAGGCCACGCGCGTGACCTTCACTTTGGCGATGCGCGGCGCGTTGGGCGGCGATGCGGCGACGATCTCGAGCGCCTTCTCACCGACCGCCGACAGCTCGACGCGCACGCCGAACTTGCCTTGCGCGTCGACGGCGACGTTCTGGCCGTCGATCGTGACGGTGCTGCCGGGCCGCGTCTGACCAGCGACGGCGGCGGTGCCCTTGTCGGTGACGAGCCAGCGTCCCGGCGCATCGAGAGCGAGCGGAACGATCGCGGTGCGCGCCGTGAGCTGCCCGGTCTCCTGCTTGCCGCCCTTGGGCGTGATCGCGAAGGGGATCTTCCGCTCGAACGTCTTCGTCTCGCCGGTGCCCTCGGTCTCCTTCGAGAGATCGATGGCGTAAGCGCCGCGCCCGCTCGCGTCGAGCGTGACGGGCTTCTCCTCGACGCTGACCGTGCTGCCCGGCGTCGCTTCGATGCGCACCGTGATGGCCGGCGGCTTCGCGGAGAGCGTCGAGAGATCGGCGCGCACGCGATAGGCGACGGGCACGTGGACCTTCACGTCCTCTTTGCGTCCGCCGGCGGGACGCTCGATCTTCACGGTGAGGTCGTTGTCGCCGATGGAGAGCGGAGCCGGCAGCGGAAGCACCGCGCTCTGGGCGGCGACGGTGGCGGTCGATGCTCCGAGCGACACGGTCGTTCCGTCGGGACACGACGTGCACCCGATCTTGAGCGACTCCTTGCCGGTCTCGTCGAGCTGCGGAACGGCGCTGAGCGTGCCGCTGTTGCGGAGCGCGAAGAACGCGACGCCGCCGCCGGCGATGGCCACGATCGCGAAGACGATGCCGACCACGGCGACCGCGGAGATCCCCTTCTTCTCCGGCAGCTGCGGCGCGGTGGGGAGGGGGAGCGCGAGCTCGGCGTCGATCAGCGTCTTCGGACGCGGGACGATCTTCACCTCCGGCGGAACCATCACGCCGAGCGCGGTGTTCTGCACCTGGCTGGGCATGCGCTGCTGCTGTTGCTGTTGCTGCGCCTGCGCTTGCGGCGACTCCGGCATCTGCATCGTGGCGCCGTGGCGTCCGGGGCCGCTGCCATGCGTGGGCGCAATGCCGGGGATGGCAACGCCGAGCATCGTGCTCTGCTTGCTCTGCAGCGAGAGCGGACCGGGTCCCGACGCGCCCGACGTGGGAGCGTTCTCGGGCGCTCCGGCGCCATGGGTGGGCGCGATGCCGGGGATGGCGACGCCGAGCATCGTCTTCTGCGCGCCGTGCTGAGCGAGCGCAGCCTGGGCGCTCGGGGCGCCCAGCGGAGCGGTGCCGCCGAGATTCGGTGCGCTCTGCACGCTTTGCGCGGGCTGTGCAGGTACTTGATTGGGCGGCAATCCGAGGTCGCTGGCCGGCATACCGAGCATCGTGCGAAGTGCCGGAGCACCGGCGCGTCCGCCTCCTCCAGCAGGCGGCGGCGCGGCAAGCGGGGGCGGGGCAAGCGGAGGCGCGGCCGGT
>JAXDMI010000968.1:0-4249 GCA_034666145.1 Myxococcales bacterium
TTCTCGGTGAACGCCTTCGTCACCTCGGCGTGGCTCATGCCCCACTTCAGGTTGTCCATCATCGACGTCAGGCTGTTCACCTGCGTCGGCTCACCTTTGTTCTGCTTGCCGGCCGGAGCGCCGCCGCCGTTACCACCACCGCCCATGCCGCCGGGAGGAGGAACGATGATGTTGTCGCCACCGCGGCTCGACCCGCTCGACGAGCCGCCCGAGGACGAGCTCGCCGACTCGGAGCTCGCCGAATCATCCGTCGCGGGATCGTTGCCCGACGCCTGCTTCGGCTCGGTGGGGTGACACGCGACCACGACCGCGGCCCCCGTGGATGCGACCAAGAGAGCGAATGAACCGACCAAGCGAGCCCACGCACGTTTCATGCGTGTGACGGTACCACTCGGTGCGAGGAGCATTCAACAGGAGGGCGGAAAACTGCTAAGGACAGGCCATGCTCCGCTTCGCTGGGAACCTCCGGAAGATCGCCTTCGCCGCGATCTTGCCCGCGCTCGCCGCCTCGGCGCTGGGATCCGGCGGCTGCGGGCCCATGGCGGGGCCCGGCGCGAAGACCCGTCCCCTCCCCTCCTATGCCGGCCGAGCGGCTGACCTCTTCGACGACTCGATCGACCCGGCTGGGGTCGGGATGGACTTCGACAAGGGCTACACGCCCAAGGCCGACCCGATGCTCCGCGAGCGAGCGCAGGTCAGCGATGCGGTCCTGCGCGTCAAGGTCTCGACGGTGACCGGCAAGAAGGACGGCCCCGAGTCGACCTACCAGCTCGACCTCCACACCGTGGAGAAGATGACCGGCGCGAACCCGCCGCCGCCCGACTTCACCGTCACGGTGAACAAGGCGAGCGAGGCCCACGGCATCGTGAAGAACTTCGAGGGCCGTCTCGTCGGCTATCCCTTCATCGCGTTCGTTCGCGAGTTCGTTCGTCCCGACGGCGATCACGAGGTGCACTTCCACCTTTCGCCCGACACCACCGATGTGAAGTCCGCCGTCGCCAACGCCGTCATTCTCGGCGAGGCCGGGGCACCGCAGAAGCAGTAGAGGAGTCAGCCGTGGCCATCGACATCAAGAGTCCGAAAGAAGTGGAAGCGATGAAGGCGGCCTGCCAGATGGCCGCGGACACGCTCTTGCTCGTGGGCGAGAAGCTCCGCGCCGGAATGTCTACGGAGGACATCAACACGCTCGTCCACGAGGACACGTTGAAGAAAGGCGGCCGTCCCGCGCCTCTCAACTATCGCGGCTTCCCGAAGAGCGTGTGCACGTCGATCAACGCGGTGGTGTGCCACGGCATCCCCGGCGCGCAGATCCTCAAGGACGGGGACATCATCAACGTCGACATCACCACCATCTACGGCGGCTACTACGGCGACACGTCGGCGACGTTCTACATCGGCACGCCGAGCCCCGAGGCCCGCAAGGTCGTCGAGGTCGCGCGGAAATCGCTCGAGCTCGGCATCGCGCAGGTGAAGGACGGCGCGCGGCTCGGTGACATCGGCGCGGCCATCCAGGAGTACGTCGAGGCGCAGGGCTGCAGCGTGGTCCGCGACTTCGTCGGCCACGGCATCGGCCGTCGCTTCCACGAGGACCCGCAGGTGAAGCACTACGGACGTCGCGGCACGGGCGAGCGCATTCGCACGGGCATGACGTTCACCATCGAGCCGATGGTCAACCTCGGTCGCTTCGAGGTCGAGATCGATCCCGCGGACAAGTGGACGGTCACCACCGTCGACGGCTCCCTGTCGGCGCAGTTCGAGCACACGGTCGTCGCGACGAAGACCGGCGTCGAGGTCCTCACGAAGCGCCCGAAGCCGCTCCGCCTCAGCGAAAACGTCGCCACCATCTTCGCGTAATCCCCCGTCCCAGGGTCATTTCGCTTCTCCTGACCGAGGGTCATTTCCCGGCGAAATGACCCAGGGTCATTTGCCGCCGAAATGACCCAGGGTCGGGAGGGTGGATTTCGTCAAGGCTTACGCGGATGGATCCTTTGGGATCCGGCCAAGGGCGCGGAAACATTCAGTTGCTTGGGGGTCGGGCGGTGCTACCTCAGCCTACAGGGGCTGACGAAGGTGCACATGCGACGATCGACCTTGGCCTTCGTGGCCGGCGCGCTGGCCATCACGACCTCCGCGCTCGCGGCCTGCAGCAGCTCACCGTCGGACGATGCCTCGGTGGCGGGCTCGGAGCAGGGCCTCGCGTCGAACGTGCACGTCCTCACCTCGCGCTACGACTCGGCGCGTACCGGCGCGAACCTCGCGGAGAAGGTCCTCACGACGTCGAACGTCAACGGCACCAGCTTCGGCAAGGTCTTCACGCGCAACCTCGATGGTCAGGTCTACGCGCAGCCGCTCTACGTCGGCGGCGTGAACGGCAAGAACCTCGTCTACGTCGCCACCGAGCACAACTCCGTCTACGCATTCGACGCCGACGACCTTCGGGTCACGGCGCCTCCCGTCTGGCAGAAGAACTTCGGACCCTCGGTGCCCTCCGCCGACACCGGGTGCGGCCTCCTGACGCCCGAGATTGGAATCACATCGACGCCCGTCATCGATGTCGTCGCCAAGACCATCTGGTTCACAGCGAAGACGAAGGAGAACGGCGCGTACATCCATCGACTGCACGCGCTCGACATCGCGAGCGGTCTCGAGCGCGCCAACAGTCCCGTGGTGATCACCGCGAGCGCGCCCGGCACCGGCGCCGGAAGCCACGGCGGCGTCGTCACGATGGATCCGCTGCGCCACATGAATCGGCCCGGCCTCCTCAAGGCGGGCAACGCCATCTATCTCGGCTTTGCGTCGAACTGTGACATCGGCCCGTATCACGGCTGGGTGCTCGGCTACGACGCGACCACGCTCGTGCAGACCGCCGTCCACGTCGACACGCCCGACGGAAGCGAGGGCGGCATCTGGCACGGCGGCGTCGGGCTCAACGCGGACGAGAACGGCGACGTCTTCTACGTCAGCGGCAACGGCACGTTCGACGGCGTGAACAACTTCGGCAACAGCGTGGTGCGGCTGCATCCGAGCCCCGGCGCCGGCGCCGCGAACGGCCTGTCGGTAGCGAGCTTCTTCACGCCGTTCGACTCGAGCGACGCGAACGACGGCGACTTCGATCTCGGCTCGACGGGCGGCATGCTCATCCCCGGGACGCAGCTGCTCGTCACCGGCGACAAGCGCGGCTTCGGGTTCCTCGTGAACAAGAACCAGCTCGGCGGAATGGCCGATCAAGACACGCAGATCGAGCAGCGCTTCCAGGGCAGCACGCGCGGCATGTTCGGAGGCGCGGCGTTCTACAAGAAGGGCACCGGAGGTCGCTACTACCTGTGGGGCACCGGCGATCGCCTCAAGTCGTTCGCGTTCGATGGGACCAAGTTCGTCCTTCCCGCTCAGGTCAACACCAGCTCGCTGATCGGTTATCCCGGCGGACAGCTCTCGGTCTCGGCCGACGGCGAGACCGCAGGCACCGCGGTCCTGTGGACGGTTCGCTCGAAGCGGACGAGCCCAGGGCTCGCGCAGAGCGCCGGCGCCGGAGTGCTGCAGGCGTTCGACGCGCTCGACGTGACGCACGAGCTCTGGTCGAGCGACGCCAAGGCGAGCGACATGCTCGGCTCCATCGCGAAGTTCGCGCCGCCCACCGTCGCGAACGGTCGCGTGTTCGTGGGCACCGCATCGAACCAGCTCGTCGTGTACGGCCTCTTCGCCGGCAACCCGCCTACCCTGCCCGCTCCCGACGGCGGCACGGATGCGAGCAACGACGGCGGCAGCGCCAACGAAGCGGGCCCGGATGCCGCGCCCGATGCTGACGGCGGCAGCGCCGCACCGACGTGGTCGCAGATCTATGCACTCTACATCGGTCCCGGAACGCCCGGTCATTGCAGCGGCACGGGCGGCTGTCACACGACGCTGCGCGGCGGCTTCAAGTGCGGCACCAGCAAGGGCGAGTGCTTCCAGGGCCTCGTGTCGGCTGGGCTCGTGACGCCGGCGAACGGAAGCGCATCACCCATCGGGCTCGTCGGTCAGTCGCCGCTCGTGTGGCTCGGAGGCGGGATGCCGCTCGACGATGCCACGCAGAACCCGGTCGCTGCGGCTGCAGTTCAAGCGTGGGTTGCAGCGGGCGCGCCGAACAACTGAGGGACGCCGGCGTTGTGCCCACCCTGGCGCCGTGCAACGGTGCAAGGGCTCTGAAGGAAAAGATCGAAAAGAACCCGGGCGCGCTGAAGATCACGCATCAAGCGCGTGGTCGAAACGG
>JAXDMI010000969.1:0-11245 GCA_034666145.1 Myxococcales bacterium
CGTGCCCGCGCCGACCCCCGCGAGCTGCGCGATGTCCGGCACCGAGGTCCCGTGAAAACCGCGCTCCGCGAACAGCGTGAGCGCCGCGTCGAGGATGGCCTCGCGCTTGTCGCTCGGGCTGCTGGAGGTCGTGGGAGGGGTGGCGACGGTCATGGCGCGGAATGAACATTCATTCCGTAACACGGCCGTGGCTTCCGTCAAGGCACTCCGTTACGCCAGCCACGCAATGTCCTCCGCCTCGTCTACCTCGTCCACGACCCCTGCCCCCGCCGCTCGTCCCCAGTCGGCGAGCCGCACCCAGATGACCGAGTACGTCCTGCCCCAGCACGCGAACGCGCTCGGGAGCGTATTCGGCGGACAGATCATGGCGTGGGTCGATCTCTGCGGCGCCATCTGCGCGCAGCGGCACAGCGGGCGGATGGCGGTCACCGCCTTCGTCGACGATCTCAAGTTCGAGCAGCCCGTCCGCGTCGGCGAAGTGGTCCGCCTCGAGGCTCGCGTCACGGCCGTGTTCCGCACCTCGATGGAGATCGAGGTCATCGTCGAAGGCGAGGACGCCACCACCGGACGCCGCTGGCCGTGCGTCGACGCGCGCGTGACGTTCGTCGCCATCGACGAGGCGCGGAAGCCCGCGCCCGTGCCGCCGCTCGTGCTCGATACCGACGAGGTCCGCGCGTCGCAGATCGCCGGCGAGACGCGACGGAGCAGCCGCCTCGCACAGAAGTAAAACGGGCGCGATCGTGCTAACCCAGGCTCCGTCATGAACGACACGAAGCCCACCTCTCCTGACGATTCGCACGACTCGCGCGACGACTCGCGCGCTCGGCCCCCCACCGTTCCGCCCGCGCAATCCGAGATCGCCGACAACGTCGTCGCCATCGCGCGCCTCGCCGATCACGTCGGCGAGCAGGTGACCCTCCGCGGCTGGCTCTACAACAAGCGCTCCAGCGGCAAGCTCCACTTCCTCGAGGTCCGCGACGGCAGCGGCGTCGTGCAGGCCGTCGTCTTCAAGGGTGACGTATCGCCCGAGCTCTTCGCGCAGGCCGATCACACGCAGCAGGAGACGAGCCTCGAGGTCATCGGCACCGTGAAGGAGCACGGCACCGACTTCCTCATGGACAACCGCCATCTCTGGCTGCGGTCCAAGCGGCAGCACGCAATCATGCGGATCCGCCACGCCATCATCAAGGCGGTGCGTGACTTCTTCGACCTCAACGACTTCACGCTGGTCGACGCTCCGATCTTCACGCCCAACGCATGCGAGGGGACCTCGAACCTCTTCGAGACCGACTACCACGGCGATCCTGCGTATCTCACGCAGTCCGGCCAGCTCTACATGGAGGCGGCCGCTGCTGCGTTCGGCAAGGTCTACTGCTTCGGCCCCACGTTCCGCGCAGAGAAGTCGAAGACGCGCCGGCACCTCGCCGAGTTCTGGATGGTCGAGCCCGAGGTCGCGTTCATGGACCTCGAAGGCGACATGGTGCTCGCCGAGCATTTCCTCAGCTACGTCGTCGGGCGCGTGCTCGACACACGGCGCAAGGAGCTCGAGATCCTCGCGAGCGACAAGCGACCCGACGATCCCGAGTGGTGGACGCGCCACATCAAGGTCCTCGAGAACGTGCAGGCGCCGTTTCCGCGCATCACGTACCACGAGGCGATCGACATCCTGCAGAAGAACGGGCACCCCGAGGCCAAGGTCGGCGACGACTTCGGCGGCGACGAGGAGACGGTCATCTCCAACAAGTTCGAGCGCCCCGTCATCGTCCATCGCTACCCGATGAACCTGAAGGCGTTCTACTTCGCGCGCGACGGCAAGGACCCGAGCCTCGCGCTCAACATGGATATCCTCGCGCCCGAGGGCTACGGCGAGATCGTGGGCGGCGGTCAGCGCGAAGCGGATCTCGGTCGTCTCGAAGCCGCCATCGCCGAGCACAAGCTCCCGAAGGAAGCCTTCGAGTGGTACCTCGACCTGCGGCGCTACGGCACCTTCCCGCACGCCGGCTTCGGCCTCGGCATCGAGCGCACGGTGTCGTGGATCTGCGGCCTCCCTCATGTCCGCGAGACCATCCCCTTCCCGCGCATGCTGAACCGCCTGGCGCCCTGAGGGCTTAACCAGGCGCGAGCGAAGTCGAGCTCGAGCGAAAAAAGTGAGAGAATCCTCCTCATGGAGGAGACGCGGATCCGTCCCGGCGACTTGCTCGGGAGCAAGTACCGCGTCGAACGCGTGCTGGGCAGAGGCGGCATGGGCGTGGTCATGGCCGCCACCCATCTCGATCTCGATCAGCGAGTCGCCATCAAGTTGATGCTGCCCGGTTCGTTCGGGGATCCGGACACTCGTGCCCGATTCCAGCGCGAGGCGCGATCAGCGGTGAAGTTGCGGAGCGAGCACGTTGGCCGCGTGCTGGACACCGGCACGTTCGACGACGGCTCTCCGTACATCGTCATGGAATACCTCGAGGGCAATGACCTCGCCGCCGAGCTCGCCAGGACGGGGCCGCTGGCCGTGCATCTCGTCGCCGAGTACATCCTTCAGGCGTGCGACGCGATCGCCGAGGCACACGCCCTCGGCATCGTGCATCGCGATCTGAAGCCCGCGAACATCTTCCTGACGAGGCGCCACGACGGCTCGCCGCTGGTGAAGGTCCTCGACTTCGGCATCTCGAAGGTCACGGCACTGGACGCTGGGGGCCTCGGGATGACGGCGACGGCTTCCATGCTGGGTTCGCCCCTGTACATGTCGCCGGAGCAAATGCGCTCGTCACGCGACGTCGATGCCCGCACCGACGTGTGGTCATTGGGCATCATCCTCTACGAGCTCCTCTCCGGGCGCGTTCCATTCGCCGCGGAGACGCTCGGTGACCTCCTCGCGCGCGTCATCGTCGATCAGCAACGACCGCTCATCAGCATGCGGGCCGACGTTCCTCCCGACATCTCCCAGCTCGTTGATTATTGCCTAATCAAAGATCGAGCGCATCGTGCACCGAGCGTCGCCGAGATCGCTCGCGTCCTCGGCCGCCATGTACCGACGAGGGCCGTCGCGCTCGTCGAACGGATCATCAATGTGCTCGGGGCGCGCAACGACGTTCCTGCACCACCACCGCACGTCGTGTCGCAGCTGCCGGCACCTCCGCCCGCGGTCGCGGCGACGTCGCCGGCATGGAGCGCGACGGCACACCAGCGGCGTTCGCCACGGAACGCCATCGTGGCGTTCGTCGGGATCGGCGCCGTGGTCGGCGGTCTCGCAGCCGGCGCGTGGGCGTGGAGGAGCCGCGCAGGCGTGGTTGCCACGCCGTCCTCTACGCCCGCGTCCATCGCGCCGCCGCCGCCGAGCGCAGCGCCGCTGCCGAGCGCCGCGCCGCCGCCGAGCGCCGTTCCCGCTGCGATTCCCGCCGTCACAGCTAACGCGATTGTCCAAAGCGTTCGACCGGACCCGGAGCCCACGCCGCCTCCCGCAATCGCCCGCACGGCGACGGCCCCGAAGGTCCCCGCCCCCGCCGCGCCACAACCTCGCGCCTCGGCATCCGGCGGTAAACCGGCCGCCGTCGCGAGCACGCGGGTCGCGCCCACTACGAGCGCGAAGAAACCCGGTATCATGGATACGAGCGAGTGAGCTCGCCGACTCCATGCGCACACGAAAGCTCGCCGCAGTCTCCGCCGTTGCCGCCTTCGGGCTGGTCGCGACCGTTCCGGCGACGACCCATGCGCAGGACCGCTCGGCCGAAGTCGAATCACTCTTCGCCGAGGGCAAGAAGCTCGTCGCCGAGGGCAAGCTCGATCTCGCATGCCCGAAGTTTCTCGCGAGCTACAACCTCGACGCACGCGTCGGCACGCTGCTGAACCTCGCCGATTGCTACGAGCGAAACGGGCAGCTCGCGAGCGCTTGGACGCGATTCCTCGAGGTGAAGCCGCGCGCCGAGCAAGCGAAGCAGCAAGAGCGCGCCGATTACGCGGCTCAACACGCCGCTGCCCTCGAGCCCCGCGTGGCGCGTCTCACCATCGTCGTTCCGTCGCGCGTCGATGGCCTCGAGATAAAACGTGATGGCGTTCTCGTCGAGCCTTCCGCGTACGGCGCCGCGGTGCCGGTCGACAGGGGCACTCACGTCGTGACTGCCTCCGCACCGCGCAAACGAAGCTGGAGCGCGAACGCGATCGTTGCGAAGGATGGCGAGCGACCGACGGTGACCGTCTCTCTCGTCGACGAACCAACGGCGCCGGTGGCGGCCCCCGTCGCCGTTCCCGTCGTCGCTCCGCCGCCGCCGGTTCCGCCCGTGGCCGCGCCGGCGAGCTCCCCGCCGACAGCCGACACCAGCGGCGGCTCGAATGGCCGCAAGATCCTCGGGCTCGTCATCGCGGGTGTCGGCGTCGTCGGCGTCGGCGTCGGCGCCGGCTTCGGCATCGCGGCGCTCGGCAAGAACAGTGACGCGTCTCCGTATTGCGGTCAGAACGGTGCCGGTGTGAACGACTGCTTCGGACCCGGTGTCGGCTATCGGGCGGACGCGGTGAGCAGCGGCAATCTCTCGACGATCTTCTTTGCGGCAGGGGCAGCGCTCGTAACGGGCGGGCTCGTTCTCTGGCTCACGGCTCCATCGCGGAGCTCCAACTCGAACGCGCACCTGCAGCGCGGCGCGGTGGTGTTCTGATGCGGATTCGCACGCGCGCTGCGCCCGCTCTCGTCGTCGGTCTCGGTCCGCTCGTCTTGCTCGGTGTCGCCGCGTGCAACCAGCTCTTTGGGATCGAGGACGCGAACGCCGTCGATGCCGGCGCTGTCGTGGACGGAGCCGGCGTGAGCGATGCAAGGACGGAGCACGCGCCGGTGCAAGGCGGAGACAGCGCGTCGACGGCCGGCGCGAAGCTCGGCTCCGGACCGTTCGTCTTCGCCTTCGCGGGGACATCCGTCGCCGTGGCCGCTGCACCGGAGGTCTCCGTCGGCGTCGAGCGCGGAGTCGTGACCAGCTGGGTCTACAAGGGCGATCACTACACGCAGGGCACGCTGTCCGCGCAGGATGTCGGCGGCGGAGACGAGATCATCTGGGGACGCTGGGCCGGCGGGACCGCCGGCAGCGCCATTGGCTTCCAACGAACAATCCTCACGGTCGCGCCGAACGGCGGCATCCACTGGGTCGTGGGTTCCGCTCCCTTCGGCACCTTTCCGTCCGCGGGCGCCGTCGACTACGCGCTCATCGGCAGCACCAGCCCCACCCGTGCGGACGGCACGAAGATGCCGGGGACGGTGGCAGGCGCGGCCAAGGTGACGTTCACGGGCGGAATGGGCGCGACGATCAGCCTCTCGCTCACGATCACCATCCCCGGCGACGCGACGTACGTCGTGAAGACACCCGAAGCAGGGCCTTCGCCGTTCGTGGTGAAGACCCCGCCTCTCGTCGAGCTCCCCGCACGCCAGGACGCGCTGACCTTGAAGCCGGGGACCGGCAGCGTCTGCTCAGGCCTCATGAATTGCTTCCCCGACCCCAACGCCTGTCAGGCAGCACCGCCCTGCCCCGTGTGGATCACGGGCGTGTTTGCCGGTGCGCGCTATCAGCGACTCGCGTTCGTCGTGCAGCTTTCACCCGACGAGAACTACGGTTCTCCGGCGAGCATCACGACCGTCGTGGTCTTCGGCGCGCCTTGAGGGACGAGCGCTACGGTCCTTAATCCCGGTGCGCCGGAGCCGTTTCCTTCTCTCGGAGGTCACGGCGATGAAGGTCAAGCAGCTCGTTTCGATGGCGGCGTGGGGAGCGTTGGTCGTGTTCATGCTGCCGCTGGCCGCATCGACCGCGTCCGCGCACGAGCAGGAGCCCGAAGCAACGCCGCTCGAGGGCAGCCAGTGCTGGGGCCGCTGTTCGGCGTGCACCACGCGGTGCGCCGCCGTCCACGGTTCGGATCGCGAGCGCTGCGAGCGAATCTGTCAGGCCGGAAACGATCGCTGCTGCGAAGCGAGCGGACGCAACGGCTCGTCGCGCGCCTGCGGCTGCTACTGATTCGCGCGCGCCGTCGTCTGACAGGCCACGCCGGGTAGCTTCGTCAATTCGGCGCCGTCGGCGAGCTGCTTCGCCTGACCGAGGAGGTCGCGCGCTTCGCCGGTGTCGAGCCGCGCGATCGTCGTGGTGCGCAGCGGCGAGCCCTCGGGATCGTCGCGGTGCGAGATGATGCCGACGATGTTGCCGTCGACGCCGTCGACCACGGCGCCGCCGGTGTCGCCCTTGCAGAGCGGCACGTCGATCACGATGGCCTCGGAGTCACGATTGCGCACGGTGCCGATGCGCTCCTTGATGCTCTCCTTCTGACCGGCGCAGTGGCCGAAGCCGAGCGCCTGCACGCGACCCCCGGTGCCCGGCGCGCTCGCCACGACGAGCGGCTGCACCCACGGAACCGGCTCGGCGAGCACGAGGATCCCGAGATCGAGCTCGTGCCAGCGGCAGTCCGGCAAGATCGCGTACTTCGCGCGGCGGTTGGTCCACGTCAGCGTGCTCGACGCGACCTCCACGCGGTACTCACGGTCCGCGGCGATCTCCTTCAGGCCCTTCGGCTCGCCCTTGAGGCAGCGCTGCGCCGTCGCGACGAGACGCGGTCCGAGCACGACGCCGGAGCAGACGCCGTTCGGCCCATGGATGTGGACGAGCGCGCGCTCCTGCTTCGAGCCGACGGCGGGATGCTCGGGCTCGGCGACGACGTCGTCGTTGGGCAGCTCCGGCGTCGCGTTCGTCTCGTGATGCGCGGTGGATGCCGACGGCAAGCCTTGCGCGCCGCTCGCCGTGTTGGGCTGCTCGTTGCTGACGAAGGAGACCTGCGAAGGTCCTGCACACGCAGCGGCTGCGCACGCGACGAGCACCACGACCAGCGAACGATCCATCATTAGCTCGAGCGTATCATCGCCCGCGCGTAGAGGGCCTCGTACTCGCGCGCAGGGCCCTCCCACGAGAAGTCTTTCGCCATCGCGCGGGCTCTCGCTCGCGCGAACGCTGCGCCGTCGGCGTACACGCGGAAGGCGGCGAGCGCGGCTTCGCGCAGTGCACCCACATCGGCCTTCGGCGCGACGAGACCCACGCCGCGATCCGACGCGACGTCGAGCGGCGCGACGGTGTCGTGCAACCCGCCGACGTCGGTGACGATGGGGAGCGCTCCGTAACGCATGCCGTACATCTGCGTCAGCCCGCAAGGCTCGAAGCGCGACGGCACGAAGAGGAAATCGCAGCCGGCGTAGATACGGCGCGACAGCGGCGGATCGAACGCGAGACGTACCGCGAAGCGTCCGGGAAAACGCGCGGCCGCGGCGGCGAGGCTCGCCTCGAGATCGCGATCGCCCTGACCGACGACGAGGACGCGACCGCCTCTATCGACGATCTCGCTCAGCAGCGGCACGAGCAGGTCGATGCCCTTCTGCCAGGAGAGCCGAGTCACGCATCCGAAGAGCGGCCCCTCCCCGGGATCGAGCCCGGCCTCGGCGGCAAGGGCCGCCTTGCACTCGGCGCGCCCCACGGCGGCAGTGGCCGCGTCGTAGCGGACCGCGAGCGCATGGTCGGTCCGCGGGTCGAAGCGCGCGTCGATGCCGTTGAGGATCCCGACGAGGCGATGCCGATGCGCGCGGAGATGCTCCTCGAGGCCGAAGCCGAATTCCGGTGTGAGGATCTCGCGCGCGTACGTGGGGCTCACGGTGGTGATGGCATCGGCGAGGGCCGTCGCGCCCTTCATCAGGTTCACGTGGCCCTGGTGCTGGAGGATCTCGGGGCGATAGGCCTCGCGAGGCAGATGCAGGCGATCGAGCGCGCCCTCGTCGAGCACGCCTTGAAAGGCGAGGTTGTGCACGGTGAAGACGACGGGCTTCTTCGCCCAGTGCGCGCCCATCACGAGGCGCGCATAGAGGACGGCGAACGCGGCATGCCAGTCATGCGCGTGGACGATGTCGGGCCCGCCGTCCCACGCGCGCGCGGCGATCTCGAGGCCGCCTCGCGACATGACGGCAAAGCGAAGCTCGTTGTCGCCGAACGCTCCGTTCGCATCACCGTAGATGCCGTTGCGCGCGAACAATGCCGGATCGTCGAGTAAGCAGACCCGCCGGCTTCCGCCCGACGGAAAGCGCGCGATCTCGAGCTCGACGACGCCGACCTGACGGACGTCGTGCGGTCCCCAACCGAAGCGCACGCCCACCGTGCCGGGCCAGCGCACCGTCGTTCTCGGGACACGCGTGACGCCGTAGAGCGGCGTCACGACGAGCACGTGCGCGCCGCGCTCGGCGAGAGCGAGGGAGAGCGCGTCGACGACGTCGCCGAGGCCGCCGGTGCGCGCGAGCGACTCGACCTCCGACGAGATCATGAGGATGCGATGCGGCCTCGCGCTCACCGCCGCAATCCTCTCACGGACCTCCGCTCAGGTGCGCGGCGTTGCGCGGACGCGGAGCAGAAGCCAACCGAGCACGGCGCCGAGCGCGGTGAGGATCAGCGTCGGAACGACGTGCGCGACGATGCAGTGCATCGCTGCCGCATGCGGACAGCGGAGATACGCCATCACCACCGTCCAGGCGCCCGCGGTCATACCGAGCGCGGCCCCCGTGATCGCGGGATGAACGGGATCGGTGCCGCGCCTCGGCAGGAGCAGCGCGATCAGCGGCAGCGCGCCCTGCAGCACGCTGATCGCACCGCACGCGAGATCCACGCCGCTTCCGACGTGCTCGCCCGCCGCAGCGGGCCACGCCAGCGTCGCGAACAAAGCGACGATGGCGAGGACGGGCGCCGTCACCACGACCGCGGTCATCAGGACCGTGCGCGGGCGTCCGAGCATCGAGCGCGGCTCGCCCGACGAGAGCCGCGTCAACACCGCGGCTGCGATGAGACCGAAGCCGACCGTGAACGCGATCATCTCCACCGGGCGCGTGCCTGGCGCCATGCCGCCCATCACGACGAAGAGCGTCACCGTGGCGATCGCTCCGATCGTCGCGAGCAAGAGGACGCGGCGCTTGTGCGTGGCCCGCGTCGGCGACGGCGTGCGTGCAGCCTCCGCGAGGATGCGCGCGCGAAGATCGCTCGAGGGCGCTCGCTCTTGCGTCATGCGCGGCCGCCTTTCTTTTCGTCCTCGACTGCGAGTCGGGCGAGCACCGCGCGCATCGCCTCGTACGCGCGATGCGCACGCAGCTTCACCGCAGCCACCGTCGTGCCGAGGACCTGCGCGGCTTCGGCGACGCTGAGGCCGTCCTGCTTGATCAGCTCGAAGGCGACGCGCTGGTTCTCGGGAAGGCGCGCGAGCTCCTCCGAGAGGCGCCCGGCGATCTCCTTGGCGATCGCGACGTCGTCCGCGGGAGCGTCGAGCGCGGCCATGAGCTGCGTGAGGTTGTCGTCGCCGGTCGGCGCGAGCACCTCGCGACCGCCGCGTCGATGCATGTCGATGAGCAACCGCCGCGCGATCGCGAATGCCCACGGCACGACCTGAGCGCCGGGCGTGAAGCGACCGCGCGCGCGATGGATCTGGAGCATCGTCTGCTGGACGACGTCCTCCGCTCGCGCTTGGTCTCGGGTGTAACGGAGCAGAAAGGACTGAAGCCGCGGGGCGAGCCCGTCGTAGAGCTCTTCGAAGGCAGCATCCTCGCCCCGCGCATACCGGTCCATGGCGGCGTCGAGCGCACTGCTCGCGGGATCCGCCTTGCGGTTGCGCTCGTCCGCCACGGCGAGCGTTCTATCACGCAGCACGAGAGGTTCGCGCTGCGGCAGGAATCGGCTCGAGGCGAGAACGGCGAACATGACGAACGGACGGGTAAAGAGGAATACGCCGGCCGCGCCCGCGAGTTTCGGGACGGGACGGATCGAGGACAACCCTCCTCATGATGGGGCATCGCCCGACCACTTGATGCGGACTCCCCTCATCGATCGTACGCGGCCTACATCGGCGCCTCGCGGTCGCGTCGGAAGCGACCCCCTCGGAAGTGCCGTCACTCCGCGATGGCGCTTTTGTCCTACACGACGAGCTCGGCCGCGGCGCTTTTATTGCTTCGTAGTCTCGCCGACGGGCAGACGTGTCGTCTTCGGACCCACGGAATCCCACGAAACTGTTCTCGAAACGTCGCCAGAAGCTCGCCAGGTCGAGCTCGGCCCGATAGGAGTTAAAGGGTGATGAGGTCGTTGCTCACGTTCGCTACCGCCGCCCTCGCGACCCTGCTCGCGACGAGCTCGGCTAGTGCGGAGGACGCGGGCGGGGCGAAGGGCGTCGACTGGTCGCGCGTCGTGGCGGATTTCGATCGTGTCGCGCGTCAGGGCGCGGATGTCCTCGATAGTCCTCGCTGCGCGACGTCGGGCTGCGAAACCAGCACGAACGCGACCGCGGCTGCCCCCGAGCGCGGCTTCAAGCTGAACGTGCAGGATACAACGAACGATCTCCTGGCCTTCCGGCCGATGATGTCGCTCGTTGCGCGCGACTGGAACTCCTCGTTCCGCGTTGCCGGCGATCGCCTCGCGCTCATCGACGCGATGCGCCTCACGACCTCTACGCGCATGGTGCTCGCTCGGGTCCGCATGAGCGACGCCCGAATTGCTCCGTTCGCTCAGGTCGGCCTCGGCCAGTGGCGCACCGATCCGTTCGTGCTCCCGCTCACGCCTCGCTACGAGGAGATCGCGGCGCAGGCCACCGGCGGCGTCGAGCTCCGGCTCATGGGCTCGTGGCAGGTCGCGCTCGAGACGACGACCACGATGCTCTATCGCGAACAGCAGCAGAGCACGCGCGATCTGCCGTCGGCGCACATGTGGAGCACCACGTTCGCTTCGCGCTTCGATTTCTGATCGCTCTGAGGCGGTTGCTGGGCGTGTGAGGTGATACGCGGCCGGCGAGCCGTTCTTCCCTCTCGTTCGTCGGTACCGGTTCGTCTCGCGTCGTTTGGTGAGATGAGGCCCTCGAGGCGCGCGTTGCGCCCGTTCCTGACGAAATATTTATGTCTGTAATTTCAGGCGTTTGAGCGCGATCTCGAGGCATTCGTCAGAATCTTCGTCGTGGCGGTGATCGTTTTTCGGGGCCGACACCCCTGTGAAGTCGGACCCCGAAACCGAAACCACGGCCCTCGAAAGAGACTGACGTGCAGGCGCAAAACCAAGAATTTCCCCTCGATGCACTGAGCAGCCGGAAGCGCCTCTTGATCGTCGGAGGCGATGCGTCACGCGGCGCAGTGCTCGTCGACGAGCTCGATCGTGCCGGCTTCGAAGCGTCGCATCACACCGAACGTCGCGCTCTCACCAACGAGGAGGTCGCGAGGCTCGACGTGATCCTGCTC
>JAXDMI010000970.1:0-15077 GCA_034666145.1 Myxococcales bacterium
TTCGCGAAGGTCAAGCTGCCGCCCGGCGGGAGCTTCCACTTCGACGGCCAGGTCCGCCAGATGCAGGAGTCGAACAGCGCGATGGGCGTCGCGTTCCTGCTCGCGCTCGTCTTCATCTACATCGTGCTCGCGTCGCAGTTCGAGAGCTTCGTGCACCCGATCACCATCATGGCGACGACGCTGCCGCTCGCCGCCGTCGGCGCGATCGTCGGCGTGTTCCTCTCCGGAACCACGCTCGCGATGGGGTCGTTCATCGGCATCATCTTCCTGCTGGGCCTCGTGACGAAGAACGCGATCCTCGTCGTCGATCGCGCGATCGTGCGCGTCCGCGATCACGGAGAGACACCGCTCCAGGCGATCCTCGAAGCGGGGCCCGAGCGACTCCGTCCCATCTTGATGACGAGCAGCGCGATGGTCCTCGGCATGCTCCCGACCGCGCTCGGTCGCGGCGAAGGCAGCGAGTTCCGCTCGCCGATGGCGATCGCCGTCATCGGGGGCGTGGTCTGCTCGACGATCCTCTCGCTGATCGTCGTGCCCGCGTTCTATCTCGGCGTCGAGAACCTGAAGTCGCGCATCCGCGTGTGGCGCGGGCTGCCGCCGTACGAGGCTTCGCTGCCCGAGCCGAACATCGCGCCCGCGGAGTGAGCACGCCTGTTAGATTCGCCGGCGATGTTCGTCGAGAAGCGGCAGTCCTGGATCGGCACAGTCGTTCTCGGCGGCGTCGCGCTCCCGCACATCTGGCCGCGCGCCATCACGGCCACCGTGATCAGCATCGTGGTCACCGTCGCGTACCGCGAGGTGCCCGCGCTCCACTACTCGATCACGTCGACGCCGTTCGTCCTCATCGGATTGCCGCTCGGCATCTTCCTCGGCTTCCGGAACAACACGGCGTACGACCGGTTCTGGGAAGGCCGCAAGCTGTGGGGCTCCCTCGTCAACACGTCACGCAGCCTCACGCGCCAGATCATCACGCTGCTCGAGCCGCAGCCCGAGGCCGTCGATCGCTCGCCGGAGTCGATCACCCGTTACGAGAAGCGCGTCGTGCACTCGCTCATCGCGTACGTGCATGCGCTACGTCATCACCTGCGTGATTCGGATCCGTGGTCGACGCTCGAGCGCGTGCTGCCGGAGGACGAGATCGAGAGGCTCCGCGGCGAGCCCAACATCCCCATCGCCATCCTCCACCGCATGGGTGAGCAGATCGCGGAAGCCCGTAAAAACCATTGGATCCACGCGTACCACGTGCCCGTCATCGAGGCGTCGCTCGTCTCCCTCACCGACATCCAGGGCGCGTGCGAGCGCATCAAGTCGACGCCGATCCCTTACTCGTACACGGTGCTCATGCATCGCATCGTCGCTGCGTATTGCGGGCTGTTGCCGTTCGGTCTCGACGAAACCATCGGCTGGGCGACGCCGGCGGTGGTGCTCTTCGTGTCGTATGCGCTCTTCGGTCTCGACGCGATCGGTGACGAGATCGAGCAGCCCTTCGATCTCGATCCCAACGACCTGCCGCTCTCCACCATCTCGCGCGCCATCGAGGCGGGTCTCCGCCGTCGCATCGGCGAGGAGCCGCCGCCGCTCTTCGAGCCGCGCAACGGCGTGCTCCCGTGAGCGCCTAGACGAAGAGGTCGCCCGGCAGTATCGAGCGACGCACGTCGTAGCGGTCGGTCACGATCGGGAAGCCGTCACCCGTGAGGCCGTCGTACGACAGGTGGAGGCGCCGGTCGGACTCGCGTGCCACGAGCGCGCCGCCGTAGCGTCGCGCGTCCACGCCGAAGCCCTGATGGATGCTCTCTCCGCCGAAGACCGTGGCCCGCGCGAGGTAGATCATCGTGTCGGCGATGGCGGAGCGATTCACGGTGAGGCTCGCGGTGAGGTGGGCGACGCCGCGCTCGTCGAGCTCGTGCTGGAGCGCCCGCGCGGTGTCGAGCATGCCTTGCACCGCGACGATCGACGCGGCGACGGTGGCGGTGATGTCGATCCCCTCCACCGTGCGAACGCCTTCTTTCGTGAGGAACGCGAAGCTCTCGTTGCCGAGGTTCTGGCGGATGCGCCAGTGGACGTCGTTGTTCTCGTCGAAGCCGTTCAGCGTTCCCATGATGGCGCCGCACGCCGCCCGCGGCTCGCGCCACGGTGACTCCTGCGTCGTGCCGAAGCGCACGTTGCCGTCGGTCGTGTCGAGCCGGCCGATGTGCGTCTTGAGATCGAAGCCGCACGCTACGTAGCTCTTCGCGTTGCCGTCGTAGACGCGCTTGCGCAGCGGCTCGTCGAGCACGTGCGCCCAGGTCACGTGGGCGAGGGTCGCGCCGTCGTCGGTGCCGCCGCCGGTGGGCCGGAACGCCTCCGGCTTCAGCACGCCGAGCTCGGAGATGGTGGCGAACCGCGAGGCCACCGTCTGCACGTAGCGATCGACCTCGCCTTGATGGACGCGATCTCCACAGTTGGTGAAGGCGATCGTGGTGACGACGCTGGGCAGCGTGAGATCGGCACGCGCCTCTTCGCGATCCTCGACGGCGGGCGAAGGCGCGAACTGGAGCTCGTCGCGGAGGAGCTGCATGCCCCACACGAGCTGCAATCGATCGCTGACGATCTCGTCGAGGAACACGCGGTTCGCGCCGCGTTCGGCGCCGAACTGCGCCTTCAGCTTCCAGAGACGATCGAGACGAGCACGCGCGGCCGACGGATCGAACATGCGCCGAGCATGGCGCAACGTGCGCTCACGCGCGAGATGCGTCGCGTCGCTCGACGTGCGTTCGTTGCGCGATGCAACGATGTCTCACTTCGCTGCGACGTACCGGACCGCGCGACGCTGCGCGCCGGTCGCGGGCCACGTGTACGCGAGATCGGCATCGATGCGTGCGCCAGGCACAGGCGGCGGCTCCTCGCGCGCGAGGAGCGCCCAAGCCGCCGGTGCCAGCTTCAGTGCGAGCGGGATCCACTCGGGCGGCGGCAGCGTCGCTCGCGAGATCGCGACGTCGAACGCATTGGGCAGCCGTGCTGCGATCGCCTCGCCGCGCTCGCGGAGGATGGTCACGTCGATCCGACCGATGGTCCCCACCACCGTCCGCAGGAAGGAGGTGCGCTTGGCCAGCGGCTCGACGAGCGTGAGCTCCAGATCGGGACGCATGAGCGCGAGCGCAAGCCCCGGCGCCCCGGCTCCGGTGCCGATATCGACCACGCGGAGGCTCGGGCCGATGTGGCTCGCGAGCTCCTTGGCGTCGGCGAGCATGAGGTCAGTCAGCTCCGCTTCGGTGCGCGCAGCCGTCAGATCGATGCGCTTGTTCCACTCCGTGAGCAGCTCGAGCCACCGCACGAGCGGCACGCGTGCCGCCTCCTCGAGCGCATACGCTTGCAGATCCACGCCGTGAGTGTGGCGCCGTTCGGACAAAAAGGATAATCGGAAGGCAGTGACGTTCGTCCGCCCGTCTCAGAGCATTCCCGTCGGCGTCGTCGACCTCGTCCCGCTCGAGGAGCTGGTCCAGAGGATCTTCGACGCCGAGCTGAACGCCACCCCCATGCCGGGAGGGGCCTCCACGCGGAAGTACTTCCGTGTCGCACTGCCTCACGACAAGAGCGCCGTCGCCATGTTCGTCCCCGGCGGCGCGAAGCCCGAGGAGGTCCAGTCCCACCACGAGGGGAGCCGCTGGCCGTTCCTCGAGGTGCGCGATCTCCTCGCGGAGCGTGGCATCGACGTGCCGTCGGTCCTCGCCGAGGACACGCCCAACGGCTGGCTGGTGATCCAAGACCTCGGCGACGACACGCTCGCCAACTGGCTCCTCCGGAACCCCGGCGATAAGCCTGCACTCTACACGAAAGCGGTCACCGACCTCGCGAAGGCCCAGAAGGCCCTCGCCAAGCTCCCCGAGGGCTGCGTCGTCGCGAGCCGCACGTTCGACGAGAACCTCCTCAAGTGGGAGATCGAGCACTTCCGCGAGTGGGGCCTGGACGCGCGCGGCAAGTCGCTGTCGGAGGCCGATGCCAAGCGCTTCGGCGAGATCGCGGAGAGCCTCGCCAAGCGCGTCGCCGATCTCCCGAAGGGCTTCGTTCATCGCGATTACCAGTCGCGCAACCTCATGGTCGTCGACGACGGCACGCTGCGTCTCGTCTGGATCGATTTTCAGGACGCGCTGCTCGGACCTCGCGTGTACGACCTCGTCGCGCTGCTCAACGACAGCTATCAGGAGTTCGATCGGCCCTTCGTCGAGGCACGACTCGCGGAGTACGCCGAGGCGGCGGGCCTCCCCAAGAAGGACCTCGCCAAGCTGCTCGGCGAGTTCGATCTCGTCACCGTGCAGCGCAAGCTCAAAGACGCGGGGCGCTTCGTCTTCATCGAGCGCACGAAGAAGAACTCGACGTTCCTGCGCTTCGTGACGCCGACCATCAAGAAGGTCGACGCGGCGCTCGCCCGCCTGGCCGCGAAGGATCCGGAGATGGCGGAGCTCCGCGCCATCCTGCAGCGCACGCTGGGCGACGAGCTCGCGGCCGGCTGACCGTGGCGCGCAACACGTTGGCGAAGAAGCGCGCGCCGGGATCATCGTCCAAGGTCCAGAAGGCCGTCGAGGTCCGCCCGCAAGGCCTGTGGCTCGCCGACAAGAACGAGCTCGTGCCGATGTGGGCCGGTGCGATGCACTACTGGCGTCACGCCCCCGAGGACTGGAGTGCGTGCCTCGACGCGATGAAGGCGATGGGGCTCCGTCTCGTCGACACGTACGTGCCGTGGGGCGTGCACGAGACGGCGCAAGGCGTCTTCGACTTCGGCGAGCGCTATGGGCGGCTCGACGTCGCGCGCTTCGTTCGCCTGTGCGGTGAGAAGGGCATGCACGTCATCGCGCGCCCCGGTCCGCACATCAACGCCGAGCTCACGTATTTCGGGCTCCCCGAGCGCGTGGTCTGGGATCGCGAATGCCAGGCGCGCACGCCGCGTGACAACCCGGTGATCCTGCCGCTCGTGCCCGTCGCGTTCCCGGTCCCGAGCTACGCGAGCGACGCCTTCTTCGACGAGACCGCGCTCTGGTTCGAAGCGTGTGGTCGCGTGCTGGCGCCGCTGCTCCATCCGCACGGCCCCATCGTGATGCTCCAGGTCGACAACGAGGGCGCGCTCTACTTCCGCGACGGGCCCTACGACCAGGACTACCACCCGGACGCGATCCGCCTCTTTCGCACGTTCCTCCGCGAGAAGTACTCGAGCGTGAAGACGCTCCGCGAGATCTGGAACGACGAGAGCATCACCTTCGCGACGGTCACGCCGCCGGTGAAGTTCGACGCGAAGGAGGCGAACGAGCTCGCGCGTCACCTCGACTGGATGGAGTTCCACGAGCACCTGCTCGCGGAGGCGATGGGGCGCTTCAACCAGTCGCTGGAGAACGCCGGGCTCACCACGGTGCCCACGCTCCACAACTTCCCGCTCGGCGAGGCCGCGACGCCGCTCAACGCCAGCCGCATGGCCGAGGTCGTCGACCTGATCGGCCTCGACTACTACCACCCGGCGAATCCGCAGCATCACATGACCATCCTGCGGCGCACCGGCGAGCTCGCCACGCGCTGCGAGGGCCGTCAGGTGCCGCCGTTCGGCGCCGAGGTCGGCGCGGGCTTCCCGCCGTTCTTCCCGCCGCTCGACGACAAGGACTCGCTCTACGCGCTCATGGCCGCGATGGCCTACGGGCTGCGCGGCTTCAACCTCTACATGGCGGTCGATCGCGATCGCTGGGTGGGCGCGCCGATCGACGTGCACGGGATACCGCGCCGTCTCGCCGACGAGTACCACGCGCTGATCGAGGCGCTCGACAAGGTGGCGTTCAACACGCTGCATCGCGCGACGCCCGTGAAGCTCGTGGTGCCTCGCGCGCTACGACGTCTCGCGCGCGCCACGCATGCGTTCGGTCCGGTGACGCCGGCTGCGTTCCACATCGCGGGCGCCGGTCCGCTCGAGAGCTGTCTCGAGGACGACTTCGGGCTCGGAGAGATCGCGCCCATCGTCGGCGAGTCGTTCGTGCGGGCGTTCGAGCGAGCGCTCCTCGCGCGCGGCGTGCCGTTCTCGTATGCGGGCGGCGAGAGCCTCGAGATGAGCATCGTCGGTGCGTCGTGGATCGTGTGCACGACCGCGGGCGGGCTCAAGGCCGACTTCTTCACGTCGCTGCGCGAGGCGCACGAGCGTGGGATCCTCGTCACCATCGGACCGCGCGTGCCCGATCGTGACGGGTCGATGCGCCTCCTCGCGAAACCGCACGACGCGCGCGGCCTCGAGGTGGAAGCGCTCGACGAGCCTTCCCGAGCCGACGTGCTCGTGGCGCGCCGCATCGACGAGCTCGCGCTGCCCGCTTACCCGGTCGACGTCCCCGACGTGCACGTCACGGTGCACGACGACGAGCAAGGCGTACCGCGGGTGGCGTTCGTGATGAACCCCACCGCAAAGGCCGTGGTCGCGACAGTCGGCCTGGGCCGCACGCGCGTGCTCGTCGACATGCTGCCCCGGCCGCGCGCCGTGAATCGCATCGAGCCGCACGCCGGGACCGGCGCCTTCGTGGTCGAAGTGCCGGCCCGGACGGTGCGTATGTTCTCGATCGAGACCTGAGTCCGTCAGCTCAATGCGTGCAGGGCGTCGGCAGCGCCGTACACGAGGGAATGACGATCGTCCCGCCACCCAGCGACGGGCACGTGTTCACGTAGCAGGTGCCACCCGTGCATTCTGCATTCGTCTTGCAGACCTGGACCTGGTTGCCGCTGCAGTTGCTCTTGCACTCGGTGGCGCCGGCGCCGCCGACGAAGCCACCGCAGCAGACGTCCGTGCCCGTGCAGTCCGCCTTCTCGTCACAGTGCAGCTTCACACCGTTCTGGCACTGGTCGGCTGCGGGCTGGCAGCCCGCGTCGCCGGTGTTCTTGACGCAGCAGACATCGGTCGGCGCGGTGCACGCTGGCCCGCCGCCGCACGCGACCTTGTCGGGCGTCGATCCGAGGCCACCTTCGGTCCCGCCACCGTCGTTCCCGCCGCCGTCGGTGGTGCTGCTTCCGTCGGTGCCGCCGTCGGCGGTCCCACCGCTCGTGCTACCGCTGGTGCCGCCACTCGTCGCGCCGCTCGTGCCCCCGCTCGTTCCGGTTCCGGCTTCGCCGCCGTCGGCGTTGCTCCCGTCGACGGTGGCCTCCGTCGAGCCGCAGCCGCCGAGCGCGCCTGCGAGCCCCCACGTGACGAGCACACCGCTACCCAACAACCAAGCAAGTCGTCGATTCATGCGATACCTCCGCGAGATGGATTGTTGCCGTTGCGAGGGCGTGATGCAAACAACGCATGCAAGATGCAGCTTGTCGCACCCGCGCGCTGGTCGGACGCCTGACCAGACCTACACTCAGAAGGCGTAACGAATCGATGCGCCCGCGTCGAAGACGAGCGGCGTATCGCTGCCGATGGTGCGCTTGAAGCCGGTGGCATCGCGGAGCCCCGACTGGACGCCGAGCGCAAAGTGGCGGTCGAGCTGGTACCACTCGAGCCCGAGCCGACCGCCGACGTAGAGGCCGAGCGTCTCTGCGTCCTTGAAGCCGATGATCTCGAGCGCGCGCTTGGGGACGTCGGCCTCGATGGCGCCGAGGCTGCCCTGGACGTAGACGCCGAAGCGCTCCGTGAAACGCAGCGTGAAACGCGCACCGCCACCGAACGCGAAGAGCGGGAACGCGCGCGTCTTCGGCGGGTCCTGCGTGCCCGACGTGTCCGTGAAGCCGATCTCGCCCTCAGCGAAGACCATGAGCGGCGCGAAGATCTCGTAGCCGATCTGCGTGCGGATCCACGGTGCGGGCGGCGCGGTCTGCCCGAACTTGCCGAGGAACACGAGCGCGCCGAGCGACGAGTCGATGACGAGCGACTTCTTGTAGGGCGGCGGAGGCGGAGCCTCGGCGGGAGCCACGGGCACGTCGGCGAGCGCGGTGCTCTGCGTGTCGCGCTCGAGATCGATCTGGCCGGCGGCGATGGGCGGCGTCGTGGGCTGTGCAGGCTGCGTGGCCGGCGCCGGTGGCTGCGCAGTGGGCGAGGGCTCCTGCGCGGTCGCATCACGCGCGGTCGCCGCGATGAGGACCAGCCCCATCGCGCATGATGCACATGACAGCCGCATCCGCATGCGAGAGCGAGGCTAGATGATCAGTGAAACTTCTGCACGGCCCAGATCGAGGCTACTCGAGGAGCCAGGCGAAGAGCATGTGCTTCGTCGCCTGTCGCGAGACGACCGCGATCGAGTCGACGAGCGGGATCTCCTTCGGGCAGACCTCGACGCAGTTCTGCGCCTTGCCGCAATCGGCGACGCCGCCGTCGCCCATGAGCGCCTCCAGGCGCTCGCTGGCGTGCATCTTCCCGCTGGGATGCAGGTTGAAGAGACGCACCTGGTTGATGGCGGCGGGCCCGATGAAGTTGGAGTGCCCGTTCACCTGCGGGCACGCCTCCATGCAGCAGCCGCACGTCATGCAGCGCGAGAGCGGATACGCGGCTTCCTGATTCTCCTGCGACTGGCGCGGACCGGGACCGAGCTCGTGCGAGCCGTCGAGATCGATCCACGCCTTCACGGTCTTGAGATCGCGGAACATGCGCGACCGATCGACGATGAGATCGCGCACGAGCGGGAACTTGGTCATCGGCGCGAGCGTGATCGGCTGACCTTCGGGCGCGATCTGATCGATGAGCGCGGAGCACGCCTGACGGACCTTGCCGTTGACGAGCATCGTGCACGAGCCGCACACCTCTTCGAGGCAGCTCGCTTCCCAGACCACCGGCGCGACCTTCGTGCCGTCCGCGGTGCGCGGGTTCTTCTGGATCTCCATCAGTGCGCTGATGACGTTCATCTGGGGATGCCAGTCGACGTCGAACTCTTCCCAGCGCTTCGAGTCGTTCTTGCCGGGTCCGTCCTGCCGGAGCACCTTCAGCCGGATCTTCTTCTTTTCGCTCATCGTCGCTCCCGCATCATGGGGAAAACACGCCGCGGAGACAAGGAGCACGCGTCTTGCAACCACGCTCGGCATGCTGCGTCTGAGCTCGTCGCTCTCCTTCCTTCCGTCCCGCAAGGCGCGCTGGGGCCTCACCGCCTTCGGCCTTCTGTTCGTCGCGCAGGGCCTGGGAAAGACACTCGATCCGGACGGCTACCTCGCTGCGCTCGATGCGTTCCACGTGCTGAAGCCTGCGGCGATCGGCCCGCTAAAGCTCGGCGCGCTCGGGCTGACGTGGACCGTGCTCGAGCTGCTGGCTGGTGTAGCGATGTTGTATGGCGGGCTCTCGCGCGCTCCGGCGAAGCAGCTCGCGCTCGGAGGCATCATGCTCGCGCTCGGGCTCTCGTGCGCGTACCTCTCGCTGGACGTCGGCGCGTTCGCGCGTCACCTGCAAATCCAGAGCTGCACGTGCTTCGGCACGTATCTCCCGCAGCGTCTGTCGTGGTTCGTCGTCGTGCAGGAGACGGTCATCATCGGGCTCCTCACGTGGCTCTTCACGCGCACGATGCGATGGCCCTCGCTGGATCACATCGCGCACACCGCGGCGGAGCCGCCGCACCCGCATCGTCGCTCGCCGTTTGCAGCGTGGTTCACCGTGCCGTGAGCGCGAGATAGTCTGGACGGAGATGCATCTCCATTCCGTCTTCCGGTCGACGAAGGTCTTCGCTCTCGCAGGTATCGTGCTCGCAGGCTTCGGGGCGACGGCAGCGCTGGCCGCGTGCGGCTCCAGCTCCTCGAACGGCAGCGGTGCATCCGCCGACGCCGGCGTCGACGCCGGTCCCGTCGACACCGCCTACGGCGATCGAGGCCTTGCGTCGTTCCCCAAGTCTCTCATAGACGTGCGCGTCATCGAAGGCGCGGACGGTCGCGTGAGCCTGATCGGGCAGCTGGACGGGGCGGGTGACGACCCCGTAGTCGCGGTCGTGCGACTCCTTCCGGACGGCACCGCCGACGATACCTTCACGACCTGGTCGGAGAAGCAGGTCGTGTCATCCGCTCGCGTCGACTTCACGGGCGCATGCGTCGATGAACAAGGCCGCGTGATCGTCATGACCGCGGTCTCGAACAACTCGATCAACGACGCGGCGCTCGACGGCGTCGTTTTGAAGCGGATCGATGCGAGCGGAAAGCTCGATACATCGTTCGGATCGAACGGTCAGGTCCGGCTCACCGGGATCACCTCCAGCGATCTCCGGTGTCGTGGCGGGAGCATCGAAGTTCTCGGCGGCGGCTCGAACGCGAGCGGGCAGGGCGACTCGATGGTCCGGTGGACCCTGACCGCCGACGGGCACGCGGGTACGAACGCGCCGAGCCTGAAGATCCCCGGTTACGGCGAGCCGAAGTTCGACAGCGCGGACGGAATCATCACGTTGGATGACGCCTCCACGAGCTGGGCGCTCCATCACTACGACGGCGCCGGCAACCCGGACTCGTCGTTCGGCGACAGCGGTGGGGCCGTCGTCAGCGTTCCTGCCGACAAAACAGCCGGCATCCAGCGGATCGACGAGACGACCGGCAACATCGTCGTGAACGTGACCACCACTCTCGGCGACCGCCTCGACTTCTACTCGAAGACCGGCGCCCTCCTCGGGCAGTACGACCACGCGAACTACGTCTCGGGCGTCGTCTTCGACTCCAAGGGCCGTGCCGTGGCCTGGAGCGGCATCTCCGGCCCGGACACGTCGCGGGGCTTCACGCTCCATCGCTACGGCCCGGACGGTCAGCCCGACACGGCGTGGGGCCTACGCCGCTTCGACTTCGACTTCTTCCAAGCTCGGAATCTCACCCTCACAGGCGCGACGCCGCGAATGCTCGCCGTGTCGCGCGACGATCACATGCTGATGCTCGTCGAGCTCGTCGGGCACGATGCGCAGAGCCAAGCCAACGTCACCGGCTCGTATCTCCTACGGCTCAATCCGTGAGCGATCAGCCGGGCGTCGCGGGGTTCGTCGCGGTCTTGGAGCCTTCCTTCGGCTCCTTCGGCGGCGCATCGCTGACGGCGTGGCTCGCGGCGCCCGCCGTCTCGTACTTGCGCGGGCGCGGCTTCACGAGGCTGATGTCGACGTCGTCGGTGACGCGCACCGTCTTGCCGAGGAGCGGATATTCCAGCGCGCGAACGTACTTCACGACGCTCTTGCCGCCGTCGCCGGCCTCGTAGAGCGCCATCGTGGTGCGGAGGAAATTCGCGTCGTCGCGGTTCTTGAAGTCGGGCTTGTAGTGCGCGCCGCGCGACTCGTCGCGGTTGCGTGCGCCCTGCGCGATGACGCGGGCGATCACCATCATGTTGCCGAGGTGACGAACGAACTGCGCGCCCTGGTTCGCGCGCGACGACGTGTCGGTGACGCCGATGTCTCGCGAGCGCTCCTCGAGCTCGTCGATCTTCGCGATGACCAAGTCCAGCACGTCGTTGTGTCGCTCGATGGTGCAGTCGCGGAGCATGACCTGCGCGAGCTCCTCGTGGAGCTTGTACGGGTTCTCCTTGCCGGTCATGCCGAGGATGCCCGTGTAGCGCTCGCGCTCGCGCTGCGCGGCCTTCTCGAAGACCGAGCTCTTCACGTCGAGCGCGCTCTTGTCGAGGTTCTTCACGTACGACGCGATGGCGGGGCCCGCGACCATGCCGCCGTAGATGCACGAGAGCAGCGAGTTCGCGCCGAGCCGATTCGCGCCGTGGTAGCCGTAGTCGACCTCGCCGGCGGCGTAGAGGCCTCCGATGTTCGTCGCTTGATTGCGCGGCGATCCCACGACGAGGCGTCCGTCCGCCGACTTCTCGAAGTCGACCCACAGTCCGCCCATCGAGTAGTGGACGGCGGGGAAGATGCGCATCGGGTTCGTGTACGGATCCTCGCCGACGAACTTCTCGTAGATCTCGAGGACGCCCGCGAGCTTCTTGTGGAGGAGCTCCTTCGGCAGATGCGTGACGTCGAGATAGACCTCGAGCTCGTTCTTGCCGCTCTTGTTGTTGAAGACGCCGCGACCTTCGTGGAAGCCCTTGAGGAACAGCTCGCGGCTCGCGATGTCGCGCGGAACGAGGTTGCCGTAGCCGGGGTACTTGCTCTCGAGGAAGTAGTCGCGCTGGCTCTCGGGAACGTCCTTGCCGCGGCGCTTCTCCTTCGGATCCTTGGGGACCCAGATGCGTCCGCCCTCGCCGCGAACGCTCTCGGAGATGAGCCGCAGCTTGTCGGCGCCGGGGATCGCGGTGGGATGCACCTGGATGAACTCGCCGTTCGCGTAGCAGGCGCCCTGCTGGTACGCGGCGCTCGCGGCGGTGCCGGTGTTGATGACGGAGTTGGTCGACTTGCCGAAGATGATGCCGGGTCCGCCCGTCGCGAGGCACACCGCCTCGCCGGGGAACGCCTTTATCTCCATCGACTTGAGATCCTGCGCGACGATGCCGCGCGCGATGTTGCGCTCGTCGAGCACGAGACCGAGGAAGTCCCAGAGCTCCCACTTGCGGACCATCTTCTCGCCCTTGATGGCGACGCCGTTCTCGTTCTCGACCTCGATGGTCTCGTAGCGGCGCACTTGCTCGTCGAGCGCGTAGAGCAGCTGCTGGCCGGTGGTGGCGCCGGCGAAGGCGGTGCGATGGAAGAGCGTTCCGCCGAAGCGACGGAAGTCGAGGAGGCCTTCGGACGTGCGATTGAACGGCACGCCCATGCGGTCGAGCATGTAGACGATGCCGGGCGCCGCATAGGTCATGCCCTTCACGGGCGGCTGGTTGGCGAGGAAATCGCCGCCGTAGACGGTCTCCTCGAGATGGACCTCGGGAGAGTCACCCTCGCCCTTGGTGTTCACGCTCGCGTTGATGCCGCCTTGTGCGCAGACCGAGTGCGAGCGCTTCACCGGCACGAGAGAGAAGAGGTCGACGGGGATGCCCGCCTCGCAGAGCTTGATCACGGTGGTGAGACCGGCGAGGCCACCGCCGACGACGACGACGCGCCTGACCTTGCCCGAATCGGTGACGATGCTGCTCGGCTTTGCCATGGACTCTCTCAGGTGGGGTCAGCGGTCGCCGCCGGGTAGACCCCCGGACGGCATCGGTCGCGCTGAGCTCGGCGTGCTCGGCTGATGCGCGTGTGGCGGAGCGGACGGCGAGACGGCATCGGAGCCGCACGTGGCCGGCGCCCCTCGCGGCTCCTCGGCGGGGAAGAAGCGCGTGCCCGTCGCGAGCTGGACGACGAGCGCTGCCGACCACGCGAAGAGCACGATGCCGAGCACGCGGAAGAAGATGCGCTGGCGATGCCGCGCGGTGAACGTCGGAGCGAAGCCCCACGTCGTGCTGAAGCTCGTCATGCCGTTGGCGAGGTGAAAGACGGTCGCCGCGATGCCGACGAGATAACCGAGCGCTACGAGCGGCACTCCGGACTGCGTCGACGACAGGTGCTCCACGAGCTTGGTCGAGTACGACGACACGGCGAGTCCGCGGGTCCATGTCTGCGCGCGGAATTCCCAGACATGCGCGGCGACGAAGACGAGGACGACGATGCCGGACGCGCGCTGCAGCGTGTACATCACGTCGGTGGCGTAGGCGTGGTTCGGATCGCGCGGCTGGAAGGTGCGCATCACGCCGTAGACCGCGTGATAGAGGAGCGGCACGATCACGAGGACCACCTCGAGCAGGCCGAGCACCGGCCCGCCGTGGAGGAAGCCGACCTGGCGATCGTAGGTCTCGCGCGCGCCGCCGAGCGACGACAGGGTCCACAGATGGAAGAGGAGGAACGCGCCGAGGGGCACGACGCCGCTCAGCGAGAAGAGCCTCTGCGCGAGGCTGCCGCGGCGGTCACGAGTGTCGGTGGCGGCGGCCATCGGATCGCGGCCAAGCTATCACGCTCTTCGGCGGGACGGCTCAGCGTCCCGCGTCGGCCTTCGCGAGGCAGATCTGCGCCTCTTCTCCGGTGCGCGCCTGGATGAGGCAGCACGCGAGCTCACGCGGCAGCTCGGTGCCGGCGTCGGCGGGACACGGCGCGACCTCGGCCGGCGTCCCAGGCGGCGGATCGCTGCGCTGACAGCCAACCGCCGCGACCGCCACGAAGATGGCCGACCCCGCCGTCACCGACACGGCCATCCGCGAAGCGAGGACGAGGAACGAGCGCCGCACGACGACGAGCATACCCGGCTCTCTCTCGACTAACCTCAATCTCGCAGTGCGCCGGCTCTCGACCATCTCCCGCCTCGGTCTCATCGCCGTCCTCGCGCTCGGGCTCGGCTCCGGGATCGCGTGCTCACGCTCTGCGCGGCAGCCCAAGCCCGTCGCCACGCTCTCGACGTCGCCCGAGGCCGCTATCGCGTTCGCTGCGCTGCGCGCGAAGTGGGAGCAGCGCAAGATCGACTCGGCGTCGTGCCGCGACTTCATCCGTCGCTTCGCGAACGACGGCGCGGTGCCGCTCGCCAAGGTCTATCTCGCGTTCGCGCTCATGGAGGAGGGCAAGCTCCTCGAGGCGGACGGCGCCCTCACATCGCTCGCCGATCTCAAGGAGGGCGCGACGCGCGACCTCGCGACCGTCGCCCGCGCGCGGAGCCTGCGCCTCCACGGCGCGCCGCAGTCGGCGCTCGACATCCTGCGTCCGCTCGTGGGCAAGGTGATCGACGACGCCGATCGCGAGGTCTTCCTCGAGGAGCTCGCGCTCACCGCGATCGCCGCGCACGACGACTACGAGGCGCTCGCGTACCTCGACGCGTGGCTGCGCGGCGTCGGCGAGGACGACCGTGATCGCGTACGCGCGAAGATCGCTCAGATCCTCGAGAACCTTCCGCGCACCGTGCTCGAGCAGACGTACCGCACGATGCGCTCGCGCGGCATCGCCTCGGGATACACCACCGACACGCAGAAGCTGGTGGCCGCGCGTCTCTCGCGCATCGCGGTCGAGACCAACGACGCGGCGCTGGCGCGCTGGCTGCTCGACGTGAGCGGCACGAGCGCGGTGGCGACCGGCGGTGATGCCGGCGTCGAGCTCGGCGAGCTCGCTGCGAGCCGTCGCGGCCTCTCGATGGTCTCCGGAAAATCGGTGGGCCTGCTCCTGCCCACGCGCACGAGCGAGCTCCGCGACGAAGCGGCAGACGTCGTGCGCGGCGTCTCGTGGGCGCTCGATCTCCCGCGTCGCGCCGGCGTCACCGAGGGCGTG
>JAXDMI010000971.1:0-24621 GCA_034666145.1 Myxococcales bacterium
ACCTTGCCGCCGGCCTTGAGCTCGCCGGACGTCGTGGGATTGCCGTCCTTGTCGAACGCGATGCTCGCGCCGGCGACAGGTACGGGGCCCTTCACCGCGAGGTGGAAGTTCTGTCCGAACTGCGAATCGAACTGCGAGCAGCCGAACGCGCTCGCGATCTGGAACCAGATGGCGACGTCGCCCCCGGCGCTGGGAACGATGCGCGCCGCCTTCGCGACGCGATCCTTGCCGTCCGGCGTGAGCGCGCTGACCTCGAAGGTCTTCGGGGCGCCGCCGTTCTCGCTGTAGAAGCCGGTGACGTTCCAGCCCGGGCCGCCGCCGCCGACGTTGCCGCGACACTGCGGAAGACGCTCGAGCGCGTACTCGACGCGGATGCCTTTGCCTGCCGCCGCTTCACCGATGACCGTCGTCTGGAAGTCGCTCGTCAGCTTGATGGTCGCGGCATCGGAGGTCTGATCCTGCTCGTCACCGGACGCGGCGTTGCCGGCGGACGATGACTCCGCCGAGCAACCGATCGCGGACGAGGCGAAGAGGGCGGCGCCGACCAGGGCGAGGGACGAACGAAGTAGGCGCATGCGGCAGGTCTCCTAGCCGCCGTCCTTCGCAAGGTGCGAGCCAAGCCTACCGCTGCCCACATTGCGCAAATGACCCCCGAAAACCTCGCATTTCCGAGGTGTTTTCGGGGATCACACGGTCGCGCGTCGATCCGGCGTGGATCAGCGGGTGCTCAGGCGACCCCGAGCGAATCGCCATTTACGTGCCTGATACGCTTGGCGAGATGAGCGGCGGTCGTCGTCATTCGAGCCATCCGCTTCGTGGGCTGCTCCTGATGCTCGCGATCACTGGCAATGTCGCGCTCGTCGCCGAACCGGTGGCGCGCGCGCAGGGCCAGTCTGCGCTCGCAGAGACGCTCTTCCAGGACGCGAAGAAGCTCATGGCCGACGGCGACTTCACGACCGCGTGCCCCAAGCTGGCGGAGAGCTATCGCCTCGACGCCGGAAACGGAACGCGCCTGGCTCTCTCACTTTGTTACGAAGGGCAGGGCAAGACGGCGAGCGCCTGGGCGCTCTTCACCGAAGTGGCCGCGGCCGCGAGGCTGGAGAATCGGTCGGATCGCGAGGTCATCGCGCGCGCTCACGTTGCGACGCTCGAGCCGAAGCTCTCGCGCCTGGTGATCGACGTTCCCTCGAGCACCGCCCACGTCGCAGGGCTCGAGGTCAAACGCGACGGCATTGTCACTCCGGAGGCCGTGTGGGGGACGGCGGTGCCGGTGGATCCCGGCCGTCATGTCGTCGAAGCTTCGGCGCCCGGCAAGAAGCGCTGGGAGTCGATCGTCACCGTCGGCCCCAAGACCGACAAGGTGACGTCGACCATTCCACTGCTCGAAGACGAAGCGCTCGTCGCGCGGCCGACGCCGGCGGCTCCGACGGCTCGTATCCCGGGCCTGTCGTCCTCAGGCAACGAGGTGGGCGATGAGCCCGCGGCGAAGACGGGCGGCGGGAGCGGAAGAGCGGTCGGTTTCGTGATCGGCGGGTTCGGCGTTGCCGCGCTCGGTGTCGGAGCGGTGTTCGGCGTGCGCGCCATCACCAAGAGCAGCGATGCGAAGTCGCTCTGCTCCACCGGCCCATGCACGAACCCAAACGCCGTGAGCACCAACTCCGACGCCAAGACAGCGGCGCGCGTCGCGGATGTGGCCATCGGCGCGGGGCTCGTCGCGCTTGTCGTCGGCGCGTATCTGGTGCTCTCTTCGCCAAGGAGCGCGCCCGCACAATCGACGAAGACCTCGTCCTTGACTCCGACCTTCGACGGGCGCGGCGGAGGGCTCTCGCTGCAGAGAACGTGGTGAGCGGCACCCGTCAGTGTCGGCTGTCGATCGCGCTTCCGAGGCCCGACTTTCGTGGCATCGGGCGCACCTGAGCGCGCGGCTTCGGCGCGCTCGCCATCTCGGTCGATCCTGCGCTCGGCTGCGCGCTCGCGTCGCGGTCGACGGCCCCGCTCGTCGTGGCAGCCGCGACGGACGCTGCAGCGGCGGGAGCAGCGCTCTGCGCGACCGATGCGACGACGGTAGGTGCCATCACCGACGACGAGGTCGACGCGCTCGAGCCGCCCGATGCGCGGCTCCTTCCTACGATCGCTGCCACTCCGAGGGCCGCAACGGCGACGCCGGCGAGCGCGAGCGCGAGCGCGAGCACGAGCACGAGCCCCCCACGACGCCGCACGCTTCGACCCGAAGGGAGCCCCTCGTTCGTGCCGACAGGTGCCTCGTTGGACGTGGCGCGTTGCGTGGAGAGTGGCTCGGTCACCGCATCGGACGCGCCGGGATGTTCGCTCTGCAGGTGTGAGAGCGGGTTGGCGCCCCTTGGGATCGTCGGCGTTCCCGGACTGCTCTCCATCTCTGCGACGAGCTCACTGCGTTTCGCGAGCGCCTCGGCCGCGACCCGTGAGACCCACTCGCCGACCTTCGACGGCGGGGTGAAGCTCGCGCACGCTTCGAGCGCGAGGGCCATCTCCCGCGCGGTGGCGAAGCGCTGCTCGGGGTGGCGCGCGAGCCCGCGCAGTGTGAGCGCGTCGAGCGCCTCTGGAAGATCGGGCACGATGCTCCTCGGCGGCGGGATCACTCCGCCGAGCACCTTCGCGAGGACGGTCACCTCTTCCCCGTCGAACAGGCGCTGTCCCGTCAGCGCCTCCCAGAGGACGACCGATGCCGCGTAGATGTCCGACTGTCGCGTGACTGTGCCTTCGATCTGCTCGGGAGCCATGTAAGCGATCTTGCCCTTGAGACTTCCTTCACGCGACGTGTGCAGGTTCCCGACTGCCTTTGCGACTCCGAAGTCGAGCACGCGCGCGACTCCGTCGACGCCGACCAGCACGTTCGACGGAGACACATCGCGATGAACGATGTCGAGCGGCTCACCGCGCTCGCTCTTCGCTTCGTGTGCAGCGTGAAGCCCATGGAGCACGTTCGACATGATCGTGCACGCGATGTCCACCGGGATGCGCTCGTGGCCGTTTGCCAATCGGCGCACGAGGCGCGCGAGCGATTCGCCGGGCAGATAGTCCATGACGAGGTAGAGCTCGCCCCCGGTCACGACGACGTCGACGGTCTGGATCACGTTGGGGTGAGCGATGCGCGCGGCGACGCGCGCTTCGTCGACGAACATCGAAACGAAATCGGGATCCTTCGCGAAGTGCGGGTGCAGCTGCTTGATCGCGACCGTGCGCGAGAACCCGACGGGGCCGAGAAGGCGACCGAAATACACCGTCGCCATGCCGCCCGACGCGATCTCGGAGTGCAGCGCGTAGCGGCCGATGGTGCGGACGGTCGATCGCCGCGTGTCAGGCGCGGGCATGCGCCAAGAGTGTACCAGCGCGTAGGCGCACCTGTATCGCATGCTAGATTTGGAGCGTGGCCAGCGCGCGCGACGGAGAGGACGAGCTTTCCACGAAGGTCCGGCCACAGACGACGCAGGGCGCCACCACCACGACCGCGTTCGAGCTCGTCATCATCGAAGGCCCGGACGCGGGCGCGCGGTTCGTGCTCGACGGTAGCGGCCCCGCGCGACTCCTCGTCGGCCAGAGCCCCGCGTGCGTCGCTCGACTCTCCGATCCGCATGTCTCGCGGCGTCATGCGGCGTTGCATCACTCGGGAACCCCGGAGGTCCAGCTCACGGATCTCGGGTCGACGAACGGCACCTTCCTGAATGGCGTCCGCATCGCCGACGTGTTCTTGCGCGGTGACGAGGTGGTGCGCATGGGAGAGACCGCGATGCGCCTCGAGCGCGTCGAAGCGCGGACCATCCCGATCCCGATGACGAGTCGCTTCGGGCGCATCATCGGTGCGAGCATCGACATGCGCCGCCTCTATCCGCTCTTCGAGCGGCTCGCTGCCTCCGAAGTACCGGTCGTCATCGAGGGCGAGCCAGGCACGGGCAAGGAGCTGCTCGCCGAGTCGCTGCACGCCGAAGGACCTCGAGCGGACAAGCCGTTCATGGTGTTCGACTGCACGACCTCGGCGCCGAGTCAGGTCGAAGTGGAGCTCTTCGGACAGGAGAGCGATGCGTCCACAGGCACGGCGTCTCCGCGTAAGGGAATGTTCGAGCTCGCGCACAGCGGAACGCTCTTCATCGACGAGGTCGGTGACCTCGATCTCTCGCTCCAGCCGAGGCTCTTGCGCGCGATCGAACGTTCGGAAGTGCGGCGCGTCGGCGGCGACCGCTGGCTACCGGTCGACGTGCGCGTCATCGCAGCGACGCGGCGCGACCTCGACGCCGAGATCCAGGCCGGACGCTTTCGGGATGATCTCTTCCTGAGGCTCGCCGTCGCGCGCATCGAGCTCCCGGCTCTGCGCGCGCGCAAAGGGGACATCGCGGTGCTCGCGCAGCACTTCTGGAAAGAGCTTGGCGGCGGTGCCCGCGCGCTCCCCTACGACGTTCTGCAGCGCTGCGAGGCATACAGCTGGCCCGGCAATGTGCGTGAGCTATACAACGAAATTGCGCGCCGTCTCGCGCTCGGAGATCTCGAGGACTCCGCACGCGCGCGGCGTGCTCCGGGCGCTGCACCCGAGGCGGAGCCCGATTTCCTCGAGTCGGTTCTCGCGCTGGACTTGCCGTTGCAGCGTTCGCGAGATCGATTGCTCGAGGAGTTCCACCGACGCTACGTCGAGCGTGTGGTCACGCAGCATGGCGGCAACATAAGGCGAGCGGCCGAGGCGTCCGGCATCGCGCATCGCTATTTTCAGATTTTGCGTGCGAAGGCGAAATAGGCGAAGAGCCACGACTCAAGGCAAGCAGCCTTGTCCGTTCGGAAAGCTCATCGTCATATCCGCAAGGTAATGGGCCTCGAATGCGTTACCTCCGCCGGCGGCGAATCCCCAGTATCCAGTGAACGGCGCATAATCGGGAATCATGAGGTCGTTGACGTACTTGATAGTATCGATCCACACGTTCAGCTTTCCCGCGCCGAGCTGTACGCGCATCGCATGATTCCTTCCATCGCGAACGTTCGGAATCGCGTACGTGGCAGTGTTGTTCTGCACACCGAGCACGATCAAAAAGGGCACCGGGGGCTCTCCGGTGTTGCGATACGTGTCGATAGCGACGCCATAGCCGCCGAGTCCCGCTAGCCCGTAACCATTCCCCGGGCCGACGCCCGGGACAGCTACGCCAGGGACCCAGCCGAACGCGCATCCATCCGCTCCGTCGATCTTGGCTTCGATCGCGAAGGTCGCGGTCATGTCGAACGCATCGAACACGTACGGCGTCCGCCACCACACGGCGCCAGTCTCGTTCATCACGTCCTGCGTGAGCGTGGCACCGTTCGTCGTTCCCAGCTGCGTGCTCCCCTTCGCCACCCAGTGTGCGTCGACGGGCGGGAAGAGCGAGCCGTGAAGGTGCGCAGGCACGTCGTCCACGATGCCGTTGCAGTCGTCGTCCTTGCCGTTGCACGTCTCCGTAGCCCCCGGGTGCACGTTCGGGTCCGCGTCGTCACAGTCGACCCTCGTCGGATCGGCGTCGCACGCGAAGTAGCCGTCGTGATCGGCGTCGACATGCTGGGTGCAATCGCAGACCGCCGACATCGCAGGTCCCCCGCGATGGCAGACCGCACCGTCCGGAGCATTCACGTCGACGCTCGCGTCACCACCGTCGGCACCAACGTTGCTGGCAAGCTGGATGTCGGAGATCCCCGCGACGATCTCGCAGCCCGCGACTCCGAGGGGCAGAAGCAGCGCGACGAACGCGAGACTACAGACACTCCTCGGAGCGAGCACGGGGCCCCATCTTAGTGGACGACGCACCGCCGTCGAGGGGCGCCGTCGAACCATGACGCTCGAGATCAACCCCACGATCTCGCAGATCGCCTCGGCAGCGCGGAAACGTCCTGCGCCGCAAAACCACGGCGAAACGGGGTCCGTCACGGCCTTTGGAAGTCCATGTCGTCGGCGCCGAGCTCCCAAATCGCGTGGACTCGGACGGAACGAACGTTGCGTCAGCGCACCCACGACATCCTTTTCCTCATGGAGGCATCGTGGAGCAGAGCCATCGTCATCAAGGGTCCGGGTCACTATTTGCCGACATCGCCACCTTCGCAGCCGCGCTCTTGATCGGGTGCAGCAGCAACGACAGCGCCCCAGCGGCGGCGCCCCCGACCAACCCGCCGAGCGACGTGGTGGCGATGGACGCCGGTGGGTCCGATGCCGTCCCCGTGCTCGATGCAGCGACTCCTGATGCGGCAGACGCCGCAGCGCCCTATCGACCGAAGATGGCGGACCTCATCGGCGCCAACGGGTGGCCTTATACGGACAACAACATGACGGCCTGGCAGACCATGGGCCTCGGTTGGGGGCGCAACGAGGTGGGCCCCGGTCAACCGACGTCGGCGAGCGATCCCATGGACGTGTCGAAGACGACCGGCGGTGCCGATCTCGGCTCGATCATCCTGAAGAACAACGCGAGCGGGGTCCGGACCTTGATCCTGCTGGCATACACCGCCTCGTGGAACGCCCTCCTCCCCGGTGACAGCCACTCGGCGCCAGTCGACGTCGTGCCCTGGCAGAACTACGTCGAGGCCGCGGTGAAGCGGTATTCCGCAGCCCCGTACAACGTGAAGCATTTCCAGATCTGGAACGAAGCTGCGGGCACACTCGCGGGAGGATCACCGCAGGCGACCTTCTGGCACGGGCCGGGCCCGAGCAACGCTCCATATGCCAACGCGATGACGGACTACGTCGATCGAATTCATATCCCCGCAGCGAAGATCATCCGAAGCTACAACGCCTACGTCGTCTATGGCGGCTGGCCCGACCAGGGCGGGCTCGACACCTACTCGACGTGGCTGGAGTACATGAGCGTCACGCACGGCGCACGCATGCTCGACTGGGTCGACTACCTCGATTTGCACTATCTCGGCGTCGACGACGAACAGACGCTCTACAGCCGATACATGAGCTCGGGAAAGATTCGGGGAATCTGGCAAACCGAGATCGGCGACGGCTACATGGTCAATCAGAATTATCTGCCGCAATACTATTTCGATAGTGCCATATGGGCACTCGGACACGGCTGGGACGATCGCAACAAGTACGTCTCTCTGATTTACCACTGGGAAGGGACCGAAGCGTTTCGGCTCACCGCGCGCGACGGCACGTACAACCCGTCGGGTCGGTCGCTCGTCACGCTGCACACCACGCTCCCGGGATTCCTGGCTCCCTTCGAACACGCGCTCACCGTGAGCGCGGGACTGACGGCCAAGGCGCTCTATTCCGATGACAAGATCGTCCTCCAGGTCGTCGGCAAGCAGGGAGCGCACTCGGTCGGAGTCGCCGACGTCGCAGCACCCGCTTCAGGGCACTCGAAGGTCGAGTACATCGACGGTGTCGAGGGGACGCCGGTACCGGCAGCGAACCTCGTCTCGTCATGGGTGGGCAAGACGCTGTCCGTTCAATTCAGCGTTCCTGGCCCCAAGAACGATGTCCAAGGAACGCCTCGTGATCATCTCGGCTACGTCGTGGTGACGCCGCTGCCCTGATCGCGAACGACGGCAACGAGCGCCAACGACGACGACGTCGTCGTTGGCGTCGAAGCGCGCGCTCACATGTTCGCGATGAGGTTGTCGCCGAACTCGCTGCACTTCAGCTCGGTCGCGCCTTCCATCAAGCGAGCGAAGTCGTACGTGACCTTCTTGCTCGCGATGGCGCCGTTCATCCCCTTGATGATGAGGTCGGCCGCTTCGATCCAGCCCATGTGACGGAGCATCATCTCGCCCGAGAGGACGACCGAGCCCGGGTTCACCTTGTCGAGGTCGGCGTACTTCGGCGCGGTGCCGTGCGTCGCTTCGAAGATGGCGTGACCGGACACGTAGTTGATGTTGCCGCCCGGCGCGATGCCGATGCCGCCGACCTGCGCGGCGAGCGCGTCGGAGAGGTAGTCGCCGTTGAGGTTCAGCGTCGCGATGACGTCGAACTCCTTCGCGCGCGTGAGCACCTGCTGGAGCGTGATGTCGGCGATGGCGTCCTTGATCAGGATCTTGCCCTTGCCGAGCTGCTCCTTCTGCTCCGCGTTGGCGGCGTCCTCGCCCTTCGCTTCCTTGGTCTTCTCCCACTGGCCCCACGTGTAGACGTGGTCGGCGAACTCCTTCTCGGCGAGCGCGTAGCCCCACTTCATGAACGCACCTTCGGTGTATTTCATGATGTTGCCCTTGTGGACGAACGTGACGCTCTTGCGCTTGAGATCGATCGCGTACTTGATCGCGGCGCGAACGAGGCGCTCGGTGCCCTCTTCGCTGACCGCCTTGAGGCCGAGGCCCGTCGACTTCGGGAAGCGGATCTTCTTGTAGTCCTTCGGGAACTCTTTCTCGATGAACGCGAGCATCTTCTGCGCGTCGGCGGTCTTCGCTTCCCACTCGATGCCCGCGTAGATGTCCTCGGTGTTCTCGCGGAAGATCACCATGTCGACGTCCTGCGGCTTCTTCACCGGGCTCGGCACGCCGGTGAACCAGCGCACGGGGCGGAGGCAGACGTAGAGATCGAGCAGCTGGCGGAGCGCGACGTTCAGCGAGCGGATGCCGCCGCCGATCGGCGTCGTGAGCGGGCCCTTGATGCCGACGAGGTACGTGCGGAAGGCCTCGACGGTCTCGTCGGGGAGCCAGTTGTTCGTGGCCTTGAAGGCCTTCTCGCCCGCGAGGACCTCGAGCCACGCGATCTTCTTCTTGCCGCCGTAGGCCTTCTCGACCGCGGCATCCATCACGCGCACGCTGGCGCGCCAGATGTCACGTCCGGTGCCGTCGCCCTCGATGAAGGGGACGATGGGGTTGTCGGGGACGTTCAGCTTCATCCCAGAGCCCATCGTGATCGGCTGGCCGGCAGGCTTGTTCGTCGCAGACATGGTCGTTTCTCGCTCCTGAAAATTGGGAGCGCTTGAGTACCACGGCATCGCGAACGCAGAAAGAGGGCGGCGCCGTACCCCTCTCGTACGGTCGTCTCGTACGGCGACGGTAGAGGTTGCGGGTGGCACGCAGGAGAGGTCAGGGGATCGGCCAGAGACGATCGATGACGCCGCCGATCACGAACGCGATGACGACGGCGGCGATCGCCCAGCCTCGTTGCACGCTCTCGGGTGGAACGCGCTGGGCGTTGAAGCGTCGCACCGCGAAGACCGAGCCGGCGACATCGACCGCCACGAGGATCCCCCACGTCACCGCGAGCTCGAGGTGACCGAGCATGATGCCGAGGAACGAGCCGGCCATGCCCGCGCAGAGGATCGTGCCCGCAGCGCCGTGGCGTGCGTAGAAATGACCCGAGCCGATCGGCACGAGCGCGGCGAGCATGGGTGCCGCCATCATGCTGCGTGTGGCGACGTACGGCTCGTCCTCGTCGCGCGCGACCGGCGGCGCGCCGCGGAAGGGATGCTCGGTGGTGTCCGCCGTCATCGCCGCGAGGATCTCGCGCGCGTTCTCGAGATCGCTCGGCGCGACGACGATGCGGATGTCCATCATCGTCTGCTGCCACACGAGACGCGTGCCGCCCGAGTCGCCGTTGATCGCCGAAGCGACCCCGTGATCGCGCAGGAAGTTGCGGACCATGTCGGCCTCGACGGGGCTCGTGGCGAGCCGCACCACGACCCAGTCGCCCTCGTCCGCGGCGCCGCCGGCGTGCTCCGTGTCCGCGTCGTCGACAGCGTCCTCGACCATTCAACGAAGTGTAGCGCTAGAATGAAGTCATGCGTATGCGCCGCATCGACGGCGCGACGATGGTCGCCACCGTCCAGCACTTCAGCGCGGGCTTCGTCGGCCGGAAGAGGTAGCGGCCGTAGCGCGGCTGTCCCGCGCCGTCACTGCACGATGACTTCGCGCCCGCACGCGAAGTCGACGACGCGCGGCTTGCGAGCCGAGCCGATCTTGAGCATGTGACGGCCGCACTTGATCTTCGTCGGCGTGCCCTCGACGACGGGAAGCACACGGCCGTCGAGGAAGACGCGATGGCCCTGCGCGTAGGCGGGGAACGTCACGAGCGATGCGTCGGCGGCGATCGCCGGCTTCGGCAACGAATCGATCGACACGGTCGGAACCGGGGCCGGCGCCGCGACCGAAGGCGCTACGACGGCCGGAGGTGCAACGACGGCAGGAGGCGGTGCTGCCGCCGGGACGTCGACCGGCGCGGCGGACGCTGCGGCGACGATCGGTGCGTCGTGCTTCGAAGTGGCGCGCATGGCCGCCGTCTTCGCGCTGTCGCGAAGCCGTGCGTAGGTACCGGTGCGTACGGCCATGACCATCGCCGCGCCCGCAGCGACGCCGACCACCATGATCACGGTCGCCCAGATCGCGATCGCGAGACCGCGGTTCGGTCGTCCGGCGCGCGCATCGCGAATCACCGGTCGCGCCGGCGGCGCAGCGGTGGCGAGCATCATCGGGCTCACGCTCGGGGTTTCGTAGTCGGAGGCCGTCGCGTAGTGACCCGACCGCGGAACGAAGCCGTACGGCGCGAACGAAGGATCGGAGGCGCGCAGGAGCGCGTCGACCGCCGCGCTCTGCGCAGGCGCGGGCGGAACGATGGACGCGATGGCCATCGCGATCGACGCGTGAGCTTCGCCCGACTCGGCAAGCCGAGCCTCGACGCGCGGCGGCCCGATGCGCGGATCGACACCCGGCGAGCGACGCGTCATCGGCGGCGGCGGCTCTTCCGCGTAGACCTCGAGCAGGATGTCTTCGAGCTGGACCTCGTCGGTCTGGTCGGCGGCGATCTTCTTTCGAACGCGCACCGAAGCCGGCCGCGATCCCGGTCGGATCGTCGGACGCTGCGACGTCGACGCGACGTCGAGCGGATCGACCTCAGCGCCACCGTCGCGACCCTCGTGAGGAAGCGCGAACCGCGGCAGGGCCGGCGGCGGCGGGATGTACGGCGTTTGGGGGCGGTTGCGGGTATTCAAATGTGCGACCGTGTGCGACCGTCGACGAGGCGGGTGCAGTCTGGCGCATCGGTAACCAGAAGCAAGGGAAGAGCGCGCTGCGAGGTCTAAGTCCCGGGAAATCCGAGTACAGTGCCGCCACCATGAGCACGCGAACGACGGGGCGGTTCGGGGCTGACATGCGCCGCGGGCGAGGGAGTCTCCTCCTCTTGTTGCCGCTGTGCGCTGCGCTGGGTCTGGGGCTGTTCGGCGCCGGCCCGGCGCGCGGCGATGCCCTGCCGGCAGCACCTCCTCCCGCCGGCGGGTCGACCGCCGCGAAGGCCACCGCGGGCGCGACCGGCGCGACCGGCGCGACGGGCGCGACGGGGATCGGCGGCGGCAGCACCGCCGAGGGTCCGGGTCGCTTCACCGCCGAATCTCCCGACGCGATCGTCGAAGCCCAGAAGCGACGCGCCCTCTCGACGAAGGCCAGCGAGGCCGACGTCATCGCGGCGCTGTCCGTGATCGCCTCGCTCGGCGATCGCGCGACCAACGACGGCGCCGAGCGTGCGCTCGCCGACATCGCCGGTGCGACGACCGTGAGCCCCGAGGTCCGGAGCGAAGCCGCTGCCCTCGCACGGACGCTCGCGTCCGACGAAGGGACGAACGCCGGTGCCGAGAAGGCGCGCAGCGTCGGCATCGTGACCGACGTCTCGGTGCTCGGACCTTTCCGCGACACCGGCGGAGGCCTCGAAGCCCACGACGGTCCCGAGCAGCCGAAGAACGCCGCCGCGTTCGGCGACGTGAAGTCGTTCTACTCGTGGGGCACCGTCGAGGTCGCGTGGCGCGCCGTGCCTCCTACGTTCGCCCAGGCGCGCGGCGTTCCGCTCGACATGTTCGTGCATCCGCGCAAGGAGAGCTGCACGTTCGTCGCGTCGAAGATCAAGCTCGCGGCGGCAGCGCCGATCATCGTACGTCTCGCCGCAGCCGGACAAGCACGCCTCGTGTTCGACGGCGTCGACATCGGCAAGAGCGACGACGTGCACGGCAGCGCCCGCCTCGATCGCATCGCCGCTCAGGTCGATGCCAGCGCGGGCTCTCACCTCGTCTACGCCAAGGTCTGCACCGGCGCGCTCGAGGACTCGGGCCGGGTTCGCTTGCGCGTCACGGACGCGAAGCACGGAGCGCTGCGCGTCGAGGCGTCGGCCGATCTCTCGCTGAAGCCCGGCGAGACCATCGGCTGGGGCACCGTGAAGCCCACCAAGCTGACGACGCCGCTCCTCCGCTCGGTGGGCGGCAAAGGCGGGACCGATGCGCTGCTCTCGGCCGCGATCGTGCGCACGCTCGGCGGCGCCGACGACCTCAAGAGTCCGCGCGCGGCGGGTCAGCTCGACGCGGTCCTCCAATCGAAGGACCTCGACGCCGATCGCGTCGCGATGGCGGCGTGGCTCAGCACCGGCGCGAACAAGAGCGGTCGGCTCTATCGCGCTCGCGGCCTCGCCGCGAAGTCGAACGACACGGCGACGCAGGCGTTCGTCGATCGCCGCCTCGTCGAGCAGCATCTCGAGACCGACATGCCCGATTGGGCCATCGCCTCGGTCCGCGGCACCAAGATCGACACGAAGAAGGACGACGACGCGGTGCTCCTCTCGGCACGTGCGCTTCGTTCGCTCCGCGTCGAGACGCTCGCCATCCAGGCCATGCACGATCTCGCCGCGGCCTATCGTGCCGGCCAGCAGCGGGTGCCCAGCGCGCTGCTCGTCGAGCTGTCGGGCCTCTCGCGCACGCACGACACGAAGCTCTGGATGAACATCGCCGAGGAGCTCGCACGACGCGGCATCCGCGGCGAGGTGCTCGTCGACGCGATGGGCTCGCGAGGCAAGGACGACGTCGTCAAGGCCGCGCAGGACGCGTTCAACGGCGGCATGGACGACGCCGACGAGGCGCTCTCCGTCGCGAAGCACGTCACCGATGCCGGCGCGCACGACGTAGCGGCGCTGCTCTATCGCGCGACGGCGCGCTGGGCGCCGAACCGTCCCGAGGCGTGGGCCGGGCTCGCTCGCGAGCTCGCAGCCGCATCGAGCGATCCCAAGGATCAGGCGCTCGTGCTCGTCGCGCTGCGTCGCGCGCGTGAGCTCGCGCCGGGCGACGCCGCGTATCGCGCCGAGCTCGCGCTCCGAACCGGCGCGGGCACCAAGGCTGGACAGAAGCCCGCGGCCCCCGAGGCCGGCGACGACGAGCGGTGGCTCGCGCCGATCGCCACCATCCTCGCGCGGCGCAAGGGCGTCCCCGACAAGGGCCCGCCCGACGTCGCCGATCGCGAGCTCCACTGGCTCCGCGCCGTGCGCATGCATGCCGACAACCGCGTCTCGCAGCTGATCCAGTACGCGCGCGAGATCGTCATTCCGCCGCGCACGCAGCAGGAGCTCTTCGAGCCCATCCCGCCCGAGGGCGATCTCACCGAGATCCTCCGCGCCCGTGTCCATCGCAAGGCAGGCGGCATCGCGTTCCCCGTCGAGGAGCACAACGACGGCGCGCGCCCGCGCATCCGCTGGCCCGAGCTCGAGGCCGGCGACACCGTCGAGGTGGTCATCCGCCAGTGGACCAGCACCGCCGTCGGCGGACGCGGCGACGCGCCGTTCTACTTCATGGACTATGCGGGCGCGCCCGCGAGCCATCCGCTCCTCTACAACGAGGTCGTGGTGGAGTCGTTGCCGGGGCATCCGCTCTTCGTCGACGTGCTCCACGACAACCTCGCCGCCTACAAGAAGACCGAGACCGACGAGCGCGGCATGCACGTCATCCGGCTCGTCTGGGACAAGCCGCAGACCATTCCCGAGGAGCCGCTCATCCCGCAGCTCACCGAGATCTCGCCGGTCATCGTCGGCTCGACGTTCAAGACGTGGGACGACTTCCGCAAGTGGTACGCGGAGGCGGTGCGCGGCTTCACCGAGCCCGACGACGAGGTCCGGCGCCTCGCCGCGGAGCTCACCAAGGGCAAGACCACGCGCGAGGCCAAGCTGCGCGCGCTGTTCGAGTTCGTCGCCGACGACATCCGCTACGTCAACTACGTGAGCGGCGAGTGGTGGCTGCCGAATCGTCCGCAGCAGCTCCTCGCGCGTCGCGAAGGCGACTGTGACGACAAGGCGATCCTCCTCATCACGCTGCTGCGTTCGGTCGGCATCGAGGCGCAAGAGGTCATGGTGCAGACGCGCATGACCGGTCAGCCTTCGGTGCTCCTCTCCAAGAAGGCCGCGGTGCCGATGTTCGATCACGGCATCGCGTTCCTGCCCGGTCCTGGTGGCGGCATGTACCTCGACGCAACGAGCCCGCAGTCGCGGCTCGGCCCGATCCCGTCGATGGATGCGCGCGCCGTCGCGCTCCGCATGGACACCGGTCCCGCCGAAATCGTGCAGCTCCCGCCGAGCTCGCCCGACGATCACGGCGCCGACGTCAACTGGACCATCGCGCTCGCGCCCGACGGCGCCGGCGAGGTCATCGGCGAAGAGCGCCACACCGGCGACGCGGCGTTCTGGTTGCGCTCGAACCTCACCCAGGCCGAGGCCCGCCCGCAATACGTGGAAGATGCACTCGTCGGTCCGTGGTTCCCCACCGTCGAGGTCGACAAGAACATCGACTTCAAGGGCGACCTCCCCGGCGGACAGGCGGTCGTGAAGTACAAGGCGAAGTCGCGCGGGCTCGCACGTCACGAGGGCAAGGACCTCGTGCTCTCGCTCTCGCCGAGCAACACGTACGGCTCCGTGCTCGCGCCGCTCGTGGAACGCACGCTCCCCGTGCTGCTGCCGCCGCATCTCGCGCCGAGCCATCAGAACCGCACGACGCGCATCCTCGCGCCGGCCGGCTTCGCATGGGGTCCGTTGCCTCCGGGCGGCTCGACCAACGGCGGCGCCTACGGCCGGGCGTCGATCGAGATCACGAAAGACCCCAAGGACGCGCGCGCGCTGCTCATCAAGCGGAGCGTCGTGTTCGATCAACACCTCATCCCGGTCGAGAAGTACGCGTCGTGGCGCGCGTTCATCACGCAGATCGATGCGCTCATGCACAAAGAAGTCCGCCTCGTCCCCTCCGCCGCGGCAGGTGAGAAATGATCCCGCTCTCTCGTTCCGTGGCTCGCCTTCTCCTCGTCGCGACGACGCTCGCGCTCGCGGCGTGCGGCGGGAACAACGCCGGCGCCAAGCATCCCAGCTCCAACGGCAAGCTCGCGGCTCCGCTCGCCGCGGCCTTCCGTGAGGACGCGACCGGCGACAGCGCCAAGGCCGTCGACCTCTACCTGCGCGCGCTCGACGACGCAGCGACGTCGCCCGGCGATCCCGCGCACGTCGCGGTGGTGATGGCGGCGCTCGACGCGCTCGTCCATCGCAGCGTGGCGGCGTTCTCCGACGTCGCCACGACGAGCGCGCTCGCCGATCGCGTCGGCTCCGTGAATGGACCGAACGCGAAGAAGAGCGCGAGCCTCGACGATCGCCTCGCGAAGGTCCTCGACGGTGCCGAAGGGCCGTTCGCCGCGGCGCTCATCGCCGAGGCGCAGCTCGCGCTCGCGGAACGTCGCGGTGACGCCAAGGCCGCGGAGGCGCATCGCACGCGCTCGGGCTGCGTCCGCGAAGCCACGCTGCTCGGTCCGGTGTCGTGGACGCCGGTGAGCAGCGTTCGCGAGCCCACCAACCTCGATCAAGCGGGCGCCGTCGCGCCTGCCGAGCTCCCGGGGCCGAGCCCGTTCCTCCCCGCGATCCGCGCGGTGCCTGTGAAGGCGCTGGGGTGTCACATCCCGCTCTACGCGCAGTCGAACATGCAAGGCGTCCGCGACGTGATCGTGGACGTCGAGGTCCCGAAGGCGGGATGGATCGGCGTCGGTCTTCGCTCGAGCAGCGCGGCAGTCGTGCGCGCGGGCGGACAGCTCGCCGTCGAGCGTGCCTTTTCGCTCGGCGGAGGACAGATCGCGAAGTTCGCGCGGCTCGAGGCCGATCGACCCGGCACGCTGCGCCTCGTCACGCGCATCGGGATGGATCAGGACTTCGCGACGTTCGAGCTCGGCGCGTGGGACGAGGACGGCAAGCCGCTCACGGCGCATGCTCCCGCAGCGGGGGCGAAGGCCACGGTCACGGTGAAGCGCGTCGCGCCCGTCGCGCCGCTCGCGCCGACCACCGACGAGGATCGCCTCGCCGTCGCGCTCGGTGCCCTCGCCGCGCGCGAGAGTCGCACGGCCGAGAACCTCCTCCATCCGCAGCTCGTGCGCACCGACATGCCGCCCGACCTGCTGCTTACCTATGCGCGCGCCGTGCGACTCGCGCGCGATCTCCCTTCGGTGAAGAGCAGTGAGCGTGCTCGCGCTGCGTACGATCGCGTGCTCGAGACGTGGCCAACGTCGTGGGAGGCGGCGATCGAGCATGCCGTGCTCGCCGGCGTTCGCGTGGGGCGCGCCGAGGCCAACATCACCGCGCTCACCGATCTCGACAAGACGCGCGCGAAGGCCAAGCCGTCGAACCCGGCGCTCGTCGACGCGTACGACGCGGCGACGGCGGGGCGCGAGCATCTCTACGATCGCGCGAAGGCGTCGTACGAGCACGCCAAGGGTGGCCTCGATGGAACGCCGCTCCTCCGCGAGGTCGAGCGCACGGCGTTCGAGCGCAGCGGACGCGAGAACGTGGCGTTCGAGTGCGACGGCGCGTCTCCGGCTTCTGCCGGAGCGCGGTCCACACCTGATACGAAGGCGCCGTCCGACAAGACCAGCCTCGCGTGTCATCAGGCGCTCGTTGCCGTCGGCGATCGCGACGGCGGAGAGCGCGAGCTCGAGCGCCTGCGCGCGCTCGCCGGCACGCCGCAGCTCTATCTCTCGCTCTCCACGCGCAACGCCATCGAGGTCGGTGATCTCGCACGCGCCGCGCGCATCCAGGACGCGATGAACCCGGGCGATCGCCAGATCGCGACCGTCTACGCCATCAAGGGCAAGAGCGCGGTGCCGGAGATGCTGCAGCTCGCCACCGTCGCGCGCGATGCTCCGTCGGCGCTCCCCGGCCTGCTCCGCGCCGCCGGCGATGACCCGCTCGCCGCATTCGAAGGCGTCGCCGAGCGCGTCGCCAACGACGACAAGAGCGGGCCGCTGCTCACCAACGCCGCCACCGCGGTGCTCGCACACCAGGAGCGTTACGACGTCGAAGCCTCGGGCCTCACGCACTTCGTCATGCTCGACGTCCGTCGCGTGATGGGCACCACCGACGTCGAGGCAAACGCACAGGCGAACGCGCCGCTGCTCTACGGACGCGACACCGTGCGCATCCTGCGTCGTCGCATCTTCAAGAAGGACGGACGGATCCTCCTTCCCGATGCCACGCCGCGCGCGGCACAGTCGCACGCGGACCTCTCGCAGCTCGAGGCCGGCGATGCCGTCGAGGCGATCTACGAAGGCTGGGGCGTCCCGGGCGAAATGGGCAACATCGGCATCGACACGCCCGACCTGCTCCCCGAGCGAACCGCGGTGCGCGACGCACGCATCGAGCTGCGCCTCCCCATGGCCGTGCACGGCGCGCTGTGGAGCCATCCGATGCTCGGCGAAGCGGCCGAGACGTTCGACAAGGGCAAGCGCGTGCTCGTGTGGCACGTGAAGGATCGCCCGGTGCGTCGCGTCGAGTGGGGCGTGCCGAAGATGGACCGCAACGTCGGCGTGAGCTTCTCCACGACCACGTGGAACGACGTCGCTCGCGGTCTGCGCGAGACGCTCGCATCGCTCGATGCCGACAGCCCCGAGGTCACCGCGTGGGCCAAGCAGGTCGACAGCTGCTCGACAGGCGGCCCGCCCCCGAACGCGAACGGGGCCGCACCGAACGAGGCGACGCAGCCCACCACCACGAAGCCGTGCGGCCCGACGCGCGCGCTCGTCGAGAAGGTGGTTGCTGCCTCCGGTCAGGCCGTGAAGGAGGCCTCCGGCGTCGTCCTCGCCGACATCGATCTCGGTCGCAGCGGCGGACAGGTCGTCACCGCGCGCACCACGCTCGCGACGCACGAAGGCAGCCGCACGTGGCTGATCGTCCGCGCATTGCGCGAGCTCGGCATCCCCACCGACGTGGTGGTCGCCGAGAACGATCCGTTCTCGGACAGCCCGAGCTTCCCCCCGCACTTCGGGCGCTTCATGCATCCGCTCGCCGTCGCGCACGTCAGCGATCCCCAGAAGCCCGGCGCCGTCGAGGACATCTGGATCGACGCCGACGTGCCCGGTCCTCCCCTGCCCGCGGGACGCATCTCCCCCGAGCTGCGCGGTCGCCAAGCGCTGCGCGCCGACGGCACCATCGGACCGCTGCCTCCTACCAACACCGGCGGCGAGCGTGACGAGATCGACGAGCGACTCGTCGTCGACGATCAAGGCAACGCGAAGGGCGTGCTCACCGTCCTCCTCCGCGGACGCTCCGCGCAGGATCTCGCCGAGGCCCTCGTGCGGCTCGTCGGCAACGAACGGCAGCGTGCGCTGCGCGGCATCGCGCTCGCGTGGGTTCCGTTCGCCACCGTCGAGAAGGTGGAGTTGTCTTCGACCGAGGGCAGCTGGCAGGTGGCCATCCGCGCCGAGCTCACCGCTCCGGCCTATGCGCAGCTGGAGGGCACGAAACCCGGCTCACGCACGTGGGTGCTGCCGGGCATCGACCCGATCCACTACGTATTCCCCCGCCCATACGTGACCACGCTCAGCGCGGCCTACGCGAGCCAGGGCGCCCGCGAGAGCGCTCTCGCGATCAGCCAGGCCACGCAGTACCACGTGCGTCGTCGCGTGGAGCTTCCGCCGAAGGCTTCCATCGCGCGGCTCCCCGGCCCGTTCGAGGGCAAGGGACCGCTCATGTCGGCGCAACGGAAGATCTCCGTCGCGGGCAGCACCATCGAGGAGGACTTCACCCTCGAGGTCTCGACGGGCACGATACCGAAGGACAAGTACGACGCGTTCGTCACCGAGACGCACCGCACCGACGACGCCTTCCGCGCAAGCACCCACGTCAAGCCGCCCATGCCGTAGACCACGGGACGCCTCGGCGGCCGCGCTATTCGCGCTTTGAGCGGGTCCCTGGCTCGCTTAGATTGAGGAGACGTTGCAAGACGGCGCGCCCACGAAGATCCGGCCACTCATCGCGGGCGAAGCTTGGCTGCCGGTCGCCGGGAGCCTCATCGCGGGTCGCTATCGCGTCGAGCGCGTCATCGGCAAGGGCGGCATGGGCGCCGTCGTCGCCGCGCAGCACGTTCACCTCGAGGAACGGGTCGCGGTGAAGTTCCTTCATCCCGAGCTCGCCAGAGATGCCGAGAGCTTCGAGCGCTTCGTGCGGGAGGCGAAGGCAGCGACGCGCATCAAGAGCGAGCATGTGGTCCGCGTCTTCGACGTCGGGACCACCGAGCAGGGCCTGCCGTACATCGTGATGGATCTGCTCGAAGGCACGGACCTCGGGCACCTCCTCGAGAGCGGCCCCCTCCCCGCTCAGCTCGCCGTCGATTGTGTGCTCCAGGCGGGCGAAGGCCTCGCCGAAGCGCACGCTGCGGGCATCGTCCATCGGGACATCAAGCCGTCGAACCTCTGGCTCTCGACGAGGAGAGATGGATCTCCTCTCGTGCGAGTCCTCGACTTCGGCATCTCGAAGCTCTTGCCGGCGAACGGCAACGAGGGCGCGCTAACGACCACGAACGCGGTCTTCGGCTCGCCCCTGTACATGTCGCCGGAGCAGATTCGTAGCGCGAAGAACGTCGATCCTGGAACCGACGTCTGGGCGCTCGGCGTGGTCCTCTACGAGCTCCTCACGGGTCGCGCTCCGTTCGAGGCGGACAACGTCGCGGGCATCCTGGCGCGAATCATGACCGATCCCCCTCGTCCTCTTCGCGACGTCCTGCCGGGCGCGCCCGCCGAGCTCGAGCGGATCATTCACTCGTTCCTGCAGAAGGACCCTGCGAGGCGCGCGTCGCTGAAGGACCTCGCTGCCGGTCTGCGTCCGTTCGCGTCGTCGGTCGGCCAGGCGTCGGCCGATCGGATCGTTCGCGTTCCGTTCGCCGGCGCCCTCCCGAGCATGCGTCCTCCCGCACCGAGCTCGAGCGACGCGCTCCTGGCGCTCGGCGTAACCGAGCCGTTGTTCGCGGAACAGCGCGCCGGCACGAAGACTTCGTCCTCGACGCGGCTGGTCGTCGGTGCGCTCGTCGCCGTCGTCGTGCTCGCGCTGCTCGTCGGTGGGGGGATAACCGTGCACAGAATGCGCGCGACGAGCACGCCCTCACCTCCGCCCTCGGCCGAGACCGAGAGCCCACGACCGCCGACCGCCGCGCCATCCACATCCGCCGAGGCCGTCGCGACGGCCGCACCTGCAGCGCCGGAGCCGTCGCCCTCCGTCACCGCGAGCGCTCCGATCGCGCGTCCGGTCGTCCGTCCTTCCTCGCGCCCCGCGCACGCCGCGAGCGCTCCCACGCCGCCGCGAGCGTCCTCCGATCCGTCCGCCACAACGAGCTCTCCGTTCTCGGAGGGACGGAGATGAGGGGCTCACGCGGCCTCCTCGCGCTCGGCAGCGCGACCCTCGTCTGCGTCTTGCTCGCCGCCCGGCCGGCCCTTGCGCAGCCCGCAGATCCGACCGCCGCCGCGGAGGATCTGTTCCAGCGCGCGAAGGCTCTGATCGCCGCGAACGACTTCGCGTCCGCGTGCCCGCTCTTCGCCGAGAGCTACCGTCTCGATCCCGCGGGAGGCACGCTGCAGAACCTCGCCGTCTGCTACGAGGAAAGCCGCAAGTGGGCGAGCGCCTATGCCCGTTTTCAGGAGCTTCGCGCGCTGTCGAAGAACGCCAATCCGCCACGTGCCGATCGGGTCAAGCTCGCCGAGGAGCACCTCGCGATCGTCGGTCCGCGCGTCGCGCGCGTCATCGTCATCATGGCCGATGCAGGCCTCGCCGGTGCAGAGGTCCACCTCGACGGCGTGACCTACGCGCAAGCCTCGTGGTCGACGGGAATCGCCGTCGACCCAGGCGCGCACGAGCTCGTCGTCGTGGCGCAGGGGAAGAAGCCGTACCGCACCACCCTGAACGCATCGAGCGCGGGCACCGAGGAGCGCGTTCGGGTGCCAAGCCTCGAAGACGACGCGGCGAGCTCGAGCCCGCGTTCCACCTCGAGCCCGCGGGCGGCAGGCGACGGCGACGCCGAGAAGGCGCACGCGTCCCCGACGCACGCACGCCGTAACGTCGGACTCATCGTGGGCGGCGTCGGGCTCGCCGCGCTCGGAGCGGGGGCGGTCTTCGGCATCCTCACGATCGCGAGAAACAACGCTGGCAAGGACAAGTGCCGCCTCGGCAGCAACGCGGGAGCGCCCGCGGGAGACTTCGATCCCGCTTCAGGGCAGTGCTACCGGGGCTCGTCGGCGTGGCAGGACGCGAACGCGACGAAGGACGAGGCGCGGACGTTGGCGAACATCGCGAACGTGCTCGTCCCGGTGGGCATCGTCGCTCTCGGCACCGGCGCCTACCTGGTGCTCGTTCGGGGAGGAGACGCGCGCGGGAGCGCGACGCCGAGCACGACGACCGTGCGCCTCGCGCCTTCGTTCGGCGGCGCCACTCTCCAGGGGAGCTTCTGAGATGCGCTGGTTCCGAGCCGCCGTCGTCAGCGTGGTCGTGACGTCGTGCCTGGCCGCGTGTCAGCTCCTCGCCGGCGTCGACGACGAGGAGGGAGTCGCCAGGCCGGACGGCGCGACGCCGGAGGCCGGCCCGGACGTCGCACCGGAGGCCGGCGATCCTTGCGCCAAGGTTCGTCCGCCTCCGCCGCCGTCACTCGGCAGCGTGTCGGACGCCGGCTCTCTCGGCCCGCAGCTCTTCGCGTTCCGCACCTTCCTCGTCCGTCCGAGCGGAGCGCCGTTGGGCTACGACATCGACGCGCGCTGCACGGGCCATCCCACGTCGACGACCTCGGAGGCTCCCTGCATCGGAGCCGCCAACGGCGACACCGACGACGATGATGGGGGCGTGGACAACTCGCTCGGACGGGTCGTCGAGAAGAGCGTGCCGAGCGACAAGGATCTGGCCGGCAACAGCCTCACCTCCTCGGTCGCGAAGGGGAACTTCACGCTTCTCCTCGAAGTCTTCAACTACAACGGGGAGCCGAACGACGACGCCGTGAGCGTGGCTGTGATCACGGCGCCGAGGCTGACGGCGAACGACTGCGACGGCGGCTTGTCCGAAGCGGGCGCTCCGACGTGGGACGGCTGCGATACGTGGGCCACGTCGGGCGTCGAGCTCTTGAACGAGCTGCCGACGACCAACCTGCTGAGCGGATACGTCGCCGACGACGTGCTCGTCGTCACCCCGCGCCAGAAGGAGCAGGAGATCGCGTTCGCGCTCGGGCGTACGAGCCTCCGCCTGGGCGAGGCGCTCGCGACCGCTCGCATCGATCGAGGCGGCGGGTCGGGCCCGATCCGCCTGAAGGACGGGCTCCTGGTCGGACGCGTCGCGGCGGACACGCTCCTCGCCTTCTTCTACCGACTCGAGATCGGCGGCGCGACCGCGTTGTGCGAACAGGGTGCGACCGGCGTGTCGATCGAGAAGACGCTGCGGGGGACGCTCTGCGCGCTCCGCGACGTCCCACTGCGCGCGGCGGATGACGGAAAGGGATCGAAGTGCGACGCGCTCTCGTTCGTGCTCGGCTTCGAAGCGGAGCCGGCGCGCATGGGGGACGCAGGGCCGGCTGCCGAGCTGGCGTGCCCGGGCGACCTCGACGCGAGCTGCCCGCCGTAGCGCGTTCGCGGGCTTGTCCCGATGCGACTGGGCGTACTCCCGCACGCGACGTGTCAGGGCTGAGGCGTAGCTTGCCGTGCGGCTGGCCCTTAATTAGGGTGCTCGGACGATGAGTGGGCATTCCAAGTGGGCGACGATCAAGCACAAGAAGGGCGCGCTCGACGCCAAGCGCGGGAAGCTCTTCACCAAGTTGATCAAGGAGCTGAACGTCGCCGCGCGCATGGGCGGAGGTGATCCCGGGGCCAACCCGCGGCTCCGCGCCGCGATCGCCGCCGCCAAGGGCCAGTCGATGCCCGGCGACACCATCAAGAACGCCATCAAGCGCGGCACCGGCGAGATGGAAGGCCAGACCATCGAGGAGGTCCTCTACGAGGGCACCGGCTCCGGCGGCACGCTCTTCCTCGTCGAGGCCGCGACCGACAACCGGAACCGCACCGTCGCGGAGATCCGGAAGATCTTCGAGAAGAACAACGGCAATCTCGGCGGCGCCGGCGTCGCGCTCTGGGCGTTCGACAAGAAGGGCCTCATCACGCTCGAGAAGCCTGCCGCGACCGAGGACCAGCTCATGGAGGTCGCGGTCGGTGCGGGCGCCGAGGACTACGCCGACGACGGCGAGGTCTGGACCCTCACCACGCCGCCCGATGCGATGCAGGTCGTGCTGGACGCGCTCGAGACCGCCAAGATCGCCGTCAAGGGATCACAGCTCGCGTTCATCCCGAAGACCAAGAAGCAGGTCGCGGGTCGCGACGCCGAGGTACTCATCAACCTCGCCGAGGTCCTCGACGATCACGACGACGTGCAGAACGTCTACGCCGACTTCGACATCTCCGACGACGAGCTCGCGAAGCTCTCGTGAACGGCGCTCCGCCTTCGGGAGTCGCCACGGGGGTCACTGTCCTCGGTCTCGATCCGGGCACGCGCCACTTCGGCTGGGGCGTCGTGCGTCGCGTGGGCACCCGCATGAGCCACGTCGCGCACGGCGTGGTGAGCGTCGAAGGTCAGGGGCCGCTCGGGGAGCGTCTCGTCGCGATCGAGGCGGCGCTCGTCGACGTGCTCACGCGGTTCACGCCGCTCGAGGTGAGCATCGAGTCGATGTTCTACGCGAAGGACGCATCGTCCTCGTCGAAGCTCGCCCATGCTCGCGGCGTGGGGCTGCTCGTGGCGGCGCGCGCCGGTCTCGCGGTCTTCGAGTACCCGCCCGCGCGCGTCAAGCGCACCGTCGTGGGCGCGGGTCGCGCGGACAAGGCGCAGGTCGCGCACATGATCCGCATCATGCTCGCGCTGCCCGCCACGCCCCCTTCGGACGCCGCCGACGCGCTCGCCATCGCGGTGACGCATCTCCAGGGCCGCGCGCTCCCTGGCACGCGGCTCCCGATCTCCAGGGCCGCTGCGAATCGCTGACGCGCGCCCCTGGTTCATCGAGCGTACAGCCGGGCTCGCACATTCCGAGAAAACCGCGTCTTTCGCGCAAGAAGACCGCGGGCGTTGCCGCGGCGCGGCGATGGCAATATTGCAGGTAGTTGGTACGTCCAAGGGTATAGAGACCTTCGCTCTTTCCCCGCTGTAAGCCCTGCCGCCGTCCTGACGTTCCTTCGGAGATTCGACATGCACCTGCGCCGCCTCCACTCGCTCCTCTTCGCCGGCCTGCTCGCGGCAGCCCTCCCGATGATCGCGACCGACAGCTCGGCGCAGGCCACGTCGACCGCGCTGCCCGCCGACCAGGCGCAGCAGGTCCTCACGAAGGTCCAGAATTTCTACGACAAGACGACCTCGTTCTCGAGCGACTTCACGCAGGAGTTCTTCGTCAAGTCGCACAACGTGAAGAAGCAGTCGAAGGGCCACGTGACCTTCGCGAAGCCCGGCAAGATGTTCTGGGAGTACAGCCTCCCGCAGGACAACCGCGTCGTGTCCGACGGCGCCGTGCTCAAGGTCTACGAGGCGGCGAACAAGCAGATGTTCGAGCAGAACGTCGACAAGTCGCAGTACCCGGCGGCGCTCTCGTT